>DATMZZ010000088.1:0-11999 GCA_035573175.1 Allostellaceae bacterium | reverse complement strand
CGCCTCCGGCGCGGCAACGGTCACCAGCCCCGCCCCCGCCCGCGCTGCGGCATGCGCGGCCAGCCGCGCCGCACCGGTCAGTTCCGCGCCGCCGGCAACGACGACGTGACCGCGGCGATACTTATGATCTTCGGCTTGCGGCCAGGGATAAAGACCTAGCCACAGCGGCGGCCCGTTCTCGAAGCAGGGCGGCGCGATATTGCCGAGGACAGCATCGGGAATGCCGATCTGCGCGAGCCGGGTCGTGCCGCAAAGCCTGCGGCCGGGATAAAGCAGATGGCCGGGCTTCTTGCGAAAGAAGGTGACGGTAAGATCAGCTTTCGGCGCAGCGCCGCGGATCTCACCGGTCGCGCCGTCGACGCCGCTCGGCACATCGACCGCCGTGACCGGAATTCCCGATGTCCGCAGCGCCTCGATCATTTCGCGCGCCATGCCGTCGATCGGCCGCGACAGGCCGGCACCGAACATCGCATCGATGACGATTTCGGCGCCGCCAAGCACATCAGGCGAGAGCGGCTCGACCGCGCCGCGATAGCGCGCGGCGTGATGCGCGGCCGAACCGGTCAGGCGGTCGCGATCGCCGAGCAGCGCCAGACGCACCGGCCAGCCTTCCATGGCGAGATGGCGCGCGGCGACGAAGCCATCGCCGCCATTATTGCCGGGACCGCAGAGCACCGTGACCGGTCGCGGCGACCAGCGCGCCGCGACGGCCTCGGCCACGGCGCGGCCGGCGGCCTCCATCAGCGCGATCTCGCTCACGCCGACAGCGACCGCCGCCTTGTCGGCGCGGCTCATTTCCTCTGGTGTCAGCAGCGCGTTATCGAAGGCCCGCATCGCAGCACAATTTTTATCACCTATACGAGTCTATACCCGCATCTGTGACCGGCGAAAGGCGCGAACGGATATCGGCGATGGCTCGGCTTGACGCTGGCGGGCTCAAGGGTTAGAGCAGCGCTGCGGTGGCGGGTGTAGCTCAGTTGGTTAGAGCGCCAGATTGTGGATCTGGATGTCGCCGGTTCGAGCCCGGTCACTCGCCCCAAATTTCCATCCGCGCGTCCCCCGTCCTTCCCCACCCTATGTAAGTGATGCCGGCCGGTTCCGATCTGCTTTTGCTGTTCGTTGCCGGCATCATCACCGGCTTGATGAATGCCGTCGCAGGCGGCGGCAGCTTCGTCGCTTTCCCGGCGCTGCTGCTGGTGGGCATTCCCCCGATCTCGGCCAATGTCACCACCACGGTCGCGACCGTTCCTGGGCAATTCGCCAGCGTCTGGGCCTATCGCCACGACATCCGCGCCTCGACCCTGTTCGACATCAAGCTGCTGCTCGCGGTCAGCGTCGTCGGCGGGCTTGTCGGCGCGGCGATCCTGCTGGCGACGCCGAGCGATGTGTTCTCGGGCGTGCTGCCTTGGCTGATGCTGCTGGCGACGGTGATCTTCATCTTCGGCAATTTCGCGCCGAAAACCATCTTGCAGCGCTTCACCATCGGCACTCGCGGCGTCCTCACCGCGCAATTCGCGATCGCGATCTATGGCGGCTATTTCGGCGCCGGGATCGGCTTCATGATGCTCGCCGCGCTGACGCTCTACGGTATGCGCGACATCCACGCGATGAACGGGCTGAAGCTGATGCTCGCGCTGTGCATGACCGTCGTGTCATCGGCCGCTTTCGTCTATGCCGGCAAGGTCTATTGGACCGAAGCGCTGGTTATGTGCGTCGCGACGCTGATCGGCGGCTATGGCGGCGCGCTCGGCGCCAAGCGGGTCAAGCCAGAGCTCATCAAGGTCTTCATCGCGCTTCTCGGCGTCGGGCTCACGGTCTACTTCTTTATCCACGGCGCCTAACCGCTAAACTCGCGGCGATCGCGCGCATTAGGGGGTCGCGATGGATTTCCTCGATACACCGACGGCGGCCGTGTTCTGGGCCAATCTGACGCATTATGGCCTCGCGCTGTTCGGCGCGGTCGTCATCCTCATCCTCGGCTGGTGGCTCGCCAGCTGGACCAGCCGCTCGCTACAAAAGAGCCTCGTCAGGCGCCAATGGATGGACGCGACACTGCTGCCGCTCATCGTCAGCAGCGTCCGCTATATCATTCTGATCGGCGCGCTGCTTGCCGTGCTCGATCAGTTCGGCATCCAGATGACGAGCCTCGTCGCGGTGCTTGGCGCCGCGGGCCTCGCGATCGGTCTGGCGCTCCAGGGCACGCTTTCGAATGTCGCCTCCGGCGTGATGCTCGTCGTGTTGCGGCCATTCCATGTCGGCCACGCCATCCACGCCGCCGGCTTCACCGGCACGGTTCAAGAGGTCGGACTCTTCGCTACCGTGATCCGCGCCGACGATAACAAGATCATCACCGTGCCGAACAAGCTGCTCTCCGATGCACCGATCATCAATTTCTCGCGGCTGCCCGTACATGCGGCGGTGAACATCACCTTTTGGTTGCCCTACACCGCCGATCTCGGCTGCGCGATCGCGGTGCTGTGCCAGATCGCCGCCGACCATCACAAGGACGACGCGCTGATCGGCGTCGAGGAGCTCGGTGACGGCGCGATCAAACTGCGTTTTCAGACCACGGTTCCGGCGGCCGAGTCGGATAAAGCCAAGCTCGCGATCAACCTTGCAATCCGGCAGCGACTGGCCGCCGCCCGCATCCAGTTTATGCAAGAAGCCGCCCAGCAAATGCACGGCTCTCCGGCCCCCGCGCCCGCCGCGCCGCCGCCCACTTAAATTTCACGACAGGAAAGACAACCCAAGCGGGAACCGGCCGTTCTGTCGGCGGGTTGCCTCTCTGACGAGACTTTTCTCACGGAGATGCACATGCGCCAGCGTATTCCCACGAATGCGCGGCTATGGCCGGCGGCGTTCGCCGCGGCGGGCCTCGCCTGCGCGACTGTCGCGAAAGCGGAGCCCCCACCGAACGCCGATCCGGCCCTGGCACCTTGGTTCCGGAGCCTGAAGCAGCCGGATACCGGCGTCTCCTGCTGCTCGATCGCCGATTGTCGCGCCACGGACTATCGCACCGAGGGCGATCACTACGAGGTCTTCATCAACAACAAATGGACGCTCGTGCCGAAGGACAAGATCCTGCAGCGGATCGATAATCCCGTCGGACGCGCTGTCGTTTGCTGGACGCCGTCGCTCGGCATCATGTGTTTCGTACGCGGGACCGAGATCTAACAGCCCCACCACTCATCTCGCGCTTAGCCGCTAGGCCAGGCTGAATCGCGCGGCGGCTGCTCTTCCGCGATCAGACGATCGAGCAGCCGGCGCGCCGCCAACGGCGCGGCGTCGACCTTGATCGAAACCGAGGGCGCGAAAGGCTTCAGTTCCATCATCCGCTGCTGCGCCTCGAGCACGGCGACATCCTCGCGGAAGACATTGACGAAGTCGACGTTGAAGACTTTATCGAGCGCCGCATCGCCAAGACCGAATTTGCGCGGGAAAGCGAAGAAATAATGCGTCGTGCGCTCGGTCTCGGGCGTCGGCGCCGATATCCCCATCAGCTCGATACCGTGACTGCGATCGCCCTGCGGCGCGCCGGTGCCGGTCGCGGCGCAGCCGGCGAAATTGACGCTGAAGCAGGGCGGGTGATGCTCGACGATCTGCCAGCGATCGACATTGCCGGCGAATTTTCCCGCCGCCTGATACATCGGCGGCGCCGGCCGATCGATGATCCAGCGCGTCAGCCGCACGAGATTGCCTTCGCGCTCGGTCGTCGCTGGGAAATCGTTGATCGACGGATTGCCGATCGATGAAGCATGGACATAGACGAGATGCGTCACGTCGAGGACGTTGTCGTTGACGAGCTGATAGTTGCAGGCGACGGGGATCATATCGGGCTTGGCACAAGCCCATTCCGGGTGATCCATCCACCACCAATTCGGGATCAGCGCCGGATCGGCGCGTTTCGGATCGCCCATCCAGATCCACACCCAGTTGAAGCGCTCCACCAGCGGATAAGCCCGGATCGCGGCATCCGGCGGGATTTGCGTCTGGCCTGGGATTTCGACGCAGCGGCCGCGGGCATCGAAACGCAGCCCGTGGTAGCCGCAGCGCAGCGTGTCGCCTTCGAGCCGGCCGAGGGAGAGCGGCAAATGACGGTGGCAGCAGCGGTCATCGAGCGCGACCGGCTTCCCGTCCTCCTGGCGATAGAAGACGAGCGGCTCGCCGAGGATCATCCGCGCCAGCGGCCGGCGGCCGATCTCGCGGTCCCAGGCCGCGACATACCAGGAATTGCGTAGGAACATGAACCCCGCCCCGATGACGTTCGCGGCCATGGTGGCATTCGCGCCCCGGCTGGAGCAAGCCTCCTGCCTGATTTACGGGCAATTGCCTATTTTCTGGACGGCGACAAAGGCTTTCGCTATTGATCGCAGCGGCATTTGCCCTGACGCGGGGGCTTTACGGCGTTTGGCATGCCTCGTGCTTAATCGGGGAAGGCATCCGGCGGCTTGGCCGGCGGCAATCCAATCGCATACAGGCGGAAACCATGAAGAAAGTCGAAGCGATCATCAAACCGTTTAAGCTCGACGAAGTGAAGGAAGCGCTTCACGAGGTAGGTATTCAGGGTATCACCGTCACCGAGGCCAAGGGCTTTGGCCGGCAGAAGGGACATACCGAGCTCTATCGCGGCGCGGAATATGTCGTAGATTTCTTGCCGAAAGTGAAGATCGAAGTGGTGATGGATGACGCGCTCTTGGAACGCGCCATCGAAGCAATTCAACACGCGGCACGCACCGGCCGCATCGGCGACGGGAAGATCTTCGTCACGACCGTCGACGAGGCCATCCGCATTCGCACCGGCGAGAAGGGCGCTGACGCCGTCTAATTGGCGTGAGTGGGGGGCAGTGAGAGACGACGAAGGTCAAGCAAAGAAGGACTAGAGACGATGGCCGATGCGGCGATCCAAAAAGCACTCGATATGATCAAGGAGCACGACGTCAAATACGTCGATTTCCGCTTCACCGACCCGCGCGGCAAGTGGCAGCACCTCGCGCACCATATTCGCACCGTCAACGCCAACTTCCTCGAGGAAGGCCTGATGTTCGACGGCTCGTCGATCGCCGGCTGGAAGGCGATCAACGAGAGCGACATGCTGCTGAAGCCCGATTGCTCGACCGCGGTGCTCGATCCTTTCGCCGCCCAGACCTCCCTGATCATCATCTGCGACGTGCATGAGCCCGGCACCGGCCAGCCCTATGCCCGCGACCCGCGCTCGATCGCGAAGAAGGCCGAGCAATACGTCGTCTCGTCAGGCGTCGGCGATAAGGCCTATTTCGGTCCCGAAGCCGAGTTCTTCGTGTTCGACGACGTTCGCTTCAAGAACAGCATGAACACCTCGTTCTACGAGATCGACAGCGAGGAAGGCCCCTACGTCACCGACAAGCGTTACCCCGACGGCAACACCGGCCATCGTCCGCCGATCAAGGGCGGCTACTTCCCGGTGCCGCCGGTGGACGGCGCCTCCGATCTCCGCGCCGAGATGCTCTCGACCATGTTCGAGATGGGTCTCGCGGTCGAAAAGCATCACCACGAAGTCGCGCCCTCGCAGCACGAGCTCGGCGCCGAGTTCGCGTCGCTGGTCAAAGGCGCCGACGGCATGCAGATCTATAAGTACTGCGTGCACAACGTCGCCCATCAATACGGCAAGACGGCGACCTTCATGCCGAAGCCGATCAAGGGCGACAACGGCTCGGGCATGCATGTGCACCAGTCGATTTGGAAAGGCGACAAGCCGCTCTTCGCCGGCAATGGCTATGCCGATCTGTCGGAATTCGCGCTCTACTACATTGGCGGCATCATCAAGCACGCCAAGGCGATCAACGCGCTCACCAACCCGACGACCAACAGCTACAAGCGGTTGATCCCGGGCTTCGAGGCGCCGGTGCTCCTCGCCTACTCCGCGCGCAACCGCTCGGCGTCATGCCGTATTCCGATCGCGTCGAGCCCGAAGGCGAAGCGCGTCGAGGTGCGCTTCCCCGATCCGGCGGCCAATCCCTATCTCGCTTTCGCGGCGATGCTGATGGCCGGTCTCGACGGCGTGCAGAACCGCATCCATCCCGGCAACGCGATGGACAAGAACCTCTACGACCTGCCGCCGGAAGAGCTGAAGGACGTCCCGACGGTCTGCGGCTCGCTGCGCGAAGCGGTCGAGAGCCTCAAGGCTGACCACGCCTTCCTGACCAAGGGCGATGTCTTCTCGAAGGACTTCCTCGACGCCTACATCGATCTCAAATGGGAAGAGATCTACAAGTTCGAGCACACGCCGCATCCGATCGAGTACGAGATGTACTACAGCGTGTGATGTAGATCCGGCCGCTTAAGGCCTTCGCTGAAAACGAGCCCTCGGAAATCCATGGATTTCCGAGGGCTTTTTTGTCGAGTCTAACGCGATTGGACCCGCCCAAGCACGCACTGGTCCAGCCGACCAGCAGGGCAGCCGGGTCCCTAGGATGGGTGATGAGGGTGCGGCAGAAAGCGCTCGGTATAGAGCGTCGTCATGTCCGGCACTTTGGGCAGCAACCCCATTTCGATAAATGAGCTCTTAAGCACGGCCAATGCCTTGGGCTCGAATTTTCCGGTCCTCGAAAAGGTCGGCATCACCACGTCGTAATCGGCGGACATGATCGCTTCCGGCTCGTTCACCACCTTCATAGCGATGCGCACGGTCTCGGCTTTGTGCTTGAACATGTAATCGATGCTCTCGAACCACCCGGCGAGAAAATCCCGAACCTGATTGGGATGGTCCTTGATCAAGTCGTTTCTGGCGAAGGTCACATGCGTGATGAAGTCGGGCACGATGGTCCCGAAATGCAGGATGATGCGGCCAATTCCTTGGTTCTGAAGCACGGTTCCGCCGACGAAGTCGATCGCCATTCCGTCGGTATTGCCCGTGCGCAAAGCGGAAATCTGCGCCGGACGCGCGCCCAGCGGCACGGTGGTGATGCCGTCCGGTCCCCAGCCCTCATGGCGCGACAATTGCCGCACAAGCCATTGGGTCAATGACGTGCCGGTGGAAACGCTGATCTTCTTGCCTTTGAGATCCTTGATCGATTGCAGCGAGGGATCATTCCTGACAACGAGAGTCAGACCGGTGGGCGGACCCATAAACGCGGCGACGCCCTTGACCGGCGCCCCACGCGCGACGAAAGCCAGTTCCACGCCTGATCCGAGGCCGATATCGATAGCATCGGCCGCCAACGCCTGCTGCAGTTTGGCGCTGCCGGCAAAGTTGAATTCCTTGATCTCGAGGCCCCGCTTCTTGAAGAAGCCCTGCGCAACTCCGACATCGACGGGCGTAAAATCGAAGACTCCTGCGAACGCCTTGCCAACGCGAAGAACTGAATCTGCCTTAGCGGGCCCGGCCGCCGCTCCCGAAGCCAGGAATGCGACCCCAGCCGCCGTCATAAGCATTTTGCGAAACATGCACCGATCCTTTCGTTACCGCGATGATCCGGTCGCGCCGCCATAACGGGCGACCTCCAAATCGACATAAAATTTTGCACTGCGCCTGTGCCTTCATTTTTCGATCATGGCTGACGGGCTTCCCTCTGCGCACGGAGAGGGAAGCGCCAGTCTTGCGGCCGCGGTTACGAGGCGGGCGGTGCGAACATGTCCACGTATTTGTTCGTGAACATGTTCTTGAAATCCTTCTGCGCTTCATCCTGGCGCAGGATGCCGCCGAAGATCATCAGCTCCTGTGTGTGCGCGAAAGCGGCGGCGTTGTAGCGCGGTACTTCGGGCGTTGCCTTCACCAGGACTTGCAGCGATTTTTCGAGATCCGAGCGGTTCGCACCGGGCATGCGCTTCAGCGCGATCTGCAGCGCGTCTTGCGGATGCTCGTGGATGTATTTGTGCGATTCGACATAGCCATGCGCGAGCTTGGCACAGATCGACCCATGACTGTTGCAGAAGTCCTGCCGCGCCGTCGTCGTGGTGGCGATGGTGGGGGTCAGTTCCGGCAGTTCGGTGATGGCATTCACCAACATATCCGCGGCGCCCTCGCGTTGTGCCGTCTCGACCCACGGGTAGTTGAGCATCGCCGCGTCGATCGAGCCCGATTTCAGCGCCGCGATCGCCTCGGTCGGCTGCATATAGACTTCGGTCATATCCGACTTGGCATTGAGGCCCGCCTTTTTGGCGTAATAGCGCAGCAGGATATCCACCACCGTGTTCGGTGCGTCGACATTGATCCTCTTACCCTTCAAGGCGTCGACGCGCTCTTTGAGCGACCCCTTCCAGTTGAGCCCAGGAAAAGACGCCTTGTGCACCATAAGAGCGAAGGCTTCGTGGTCGGCCATTTCGGCGATGCCCTGCATGTGACGTCCGCGAATATTGCCGCGGATGAGGCTCGGCCCCGATTGCACCGCGAAATCGACGCTGCCCGCGAGCATGGCGTTGGTCGAGCCAATGCCGGTGATGTTGTGCAGCGCCACGTCGAGGCCGAGCTTTTTCCACATGCCCGCGTCTTCGGCGACGTAGACGGGCAGGAAGGTGATCGTCGTCGCCGGCAGCGCGATCGATGTCTGCTCCATTGTTTCGGCTTGCGCTGGGCCGCCGAGCGCCACCGCACCCGCCACTGCCGCGACCAGCGCGGCGGATCGAAGCATTGTCCTCATGGCTTTGTTCTCCCTGTTGTATCGCTTCGCGTGGCTGGAACCGCCCGCCCCGCCTGCGCCGTCAAAGACTCATGTCGCGCGCCATGGGGCGCCAGGCGAGCGAGCGCGTCTGAACGCGCTTCAGCGCTGCATTGACGCCGATCACCAGCACGGTGACGATAACTGCGCCCGCGACCACGCCGGTGGTGTCATTGAGCGAGCGCGCATTCTGGATATACCAGCCGAGACCGGAATCGGCGGCGATGAACTCGCCCACCACGGCACCTGAAAGCGACCGGGGCAGCGCGATCTTCAAACCCGAGAAGAGGAACGGCTTCGCGGTGTTCCACACGACTTCGCGGCTGACGAACCAGCCACTCGCGCCCGCAACCCGAAGCATCGCCATAAGCTTCGGATCGACGCTCATGATGCCGGCGAGGCCGTTGTAGAACATCAGGAAGAAAACGATCGACGCGACAAATACGATCTTCGCCGGCACGCCGATTCCGAACCACAGGATGAACAGCGGCGCGAGCGCGAGCTTCGGCATGCCGAAGGCAGCTGAGATAAAGGGATCGAGCGCGGACATCAGCCGCGGCGAAAGACGCAAGAGGAAAGGCAATCCCGCGCCGGCCGCACCGCCCAGGACCATGCCGACCGCGGCTTCCCAGAAAGTCACGGCAGTGTCTCTCAAGAGCTGCCCCGAAACCGTGATATTCCAGATACGCACGAGCACCTCGGCTGGTCCGGGCAACCATTCCTCGCCCAGGACGCCGGTGCCGAATTGCCACAACGCGAGCACGGCGATGCCGAGCGCGAGGCGTCCCACAGGAATGAGTTGGCGCTTGGCGCGCAGGCGCGGCAGCGGGCGGGCGACGGCAATGCTCATTGGATCTGCTGCCGGACGGCCTCGAACATGTCGCCGAACCCGTCGAGCTTGTAGAGATTGCCGAGATCGCGCGGGCGTGCGATGTCGACACGGTGTTGCGCAATCACTTTGGCGGGAGAGCGCGACAGCACCAGGACGCGGTCCCCGAGCGCGATGGCCTCGCCGATGTCGTGGGTGACGAAGATGATGGTCTTGCGCCCATGGTTCCAAAGCCGCAGCAAATCCTGCTGGAGCTGTGCCCTCGTCTGCGCGTCGACCGCGCCGAAGGGCTCGTCCATGAGAATGATCGGCGGGTCATAGGCGAGCGTGCGGATCAGCGAAGCGCGCTTCCTCATGCCGCCCGAGAGCTCGTGAGGGTAGTAGCGCTCGAAGCCGGTGAGATTGGTCGCGCGCAGCAGCGCCTCGACGCGTGCGGCCGCGGCGGAATCGTATCGGCCCTGCAGTTTCAGCGGCAAGGTGACGTTGTCGATGAGCGTGCGCCAAGGCAGCAGGTTATCGTCCTGGGTCACATATCCGATCTGACAATTCCAACCGGGATTGAGCGCCGCCGTATCGGTGGTCTCGATCAGTTCGCCGCGAAAATAGATCTCGCCCTCGCTCGCGCCGTCCACCTGCGCGATGATGTTGAGCAGTGTCGACTTGCCGGCACCCGACGGCCCGACCATGGTCAGAAATTCCTGGTCGGCGACGTGGAACGACAGATCGGCCAGAATCACCGGCGCTTGAGCTTCCCCGGCGCGCGGCGCGAAGCGCTTGGTGAGGCCCTTGACCTCAAGAATGGGAGCAGTTGCCGTCATGCGCCCATCACCCGAGAGCCGAAGCCCTGCTGCGGTGGGCGCCAGCGCAACAGCCAGCGCTCGACGCGCGCGACGAGTAGATTGATCGCGACCACGAGAACTGTCAGCGTCACGAGCGCGACGAAGACGAGGGTCGTGTCGAAATCGGTCGCTCCGGAATTGATCATGAAGCCAAGTCCCCGATTGGAGGAGATCAATTCGCCGACGACGGCTGCGCCAATGGCATAGGGCGCGGCGATACGGAAGCCGGCGAAGGCGTACGGGATGGCGCCGGGCCAGACGACGTGGCGCGCAATATCGCGCTCTTTCGCGCCGCAGACGCGCATGACGCTGACATACTGTGCGTTGACGGCATTGACGCCGGACATGGTCGAGAAGAAGACCAGGAAGAACACGATGGAGGCGACGAGCGCCACCTTCGGTTCGAGATCGATGCCGAACCACAGGATGAACAGCGGCGCAAGCGCGAGCTTCGGCACGCCATAGCCAGCCGCAAGATAAGGGTCGAGGATCGCCCCCGCGACCGGACGGCGGCGCAGCAGGAAGGGCAGCAGCGTGCCGGGAATGCCGCCGATCAGCGAGCCGTAGAACGCCGCCTTCAGCGTATAGATCGTATTCGAGAGGATTTGGCCGTCGCGCAGCTCTTCGCCGAAGCGCGTTAGCACGAGCCAGGGACTGGAGAACCAGATGGTGCCGAAATACTCGCTGCAAACCTGCCACAGCGCGATGACGACGACGAGAACGACAATACGGTCAAGATAGGTGCGCACGAGCGGCGGCATACGCGCGGCCGTTATCACGGGGCGCTTTCGCTGCGGCCGGGCTATTGCCGCAGTCTTCACGGAATCGGACTCCCGCGCGATGCAGGCATCGCTGCCTCCTGCAAGCTCGCGACGCGCCCTGCTCCAGTGCGCGCCTCCCCTGAACACCGTTCCTTACCGCCGGCGCTTGTAAACGCGCCGCAACGGCTGACCGCGATCGCCGCAGTCTAATTAGTTAGCTAGAGCATACTATTTTCACATCGGGCCCGTCAAACCTGCGTTCACAAGGCGCGATGGCTGACAGGACGGTGTGCTGAGAAACTCCCTCACTCGGGTCTCAGTCTAAAACGGCACGAGCAACATTGTGCCGAGCACGTGTGCCCTGCCCTATGCTGGGCCACTGTTTCTTGAAACGGTGAGGGTGCGATGACGGCTCGGCTCAAATTTTTCGGCTGGGGACGCGAAGGCGAAGGGCTGACGCAAGCGGAATCGGATTTCATCCTGGCGCGTGCGCGCGAGCGTTTCGGCGTCCCGGCCTTCCACGAGGCGGCGCCACCGGAGCTCGCGGCACTGCGGCTTCGCCCGCCGCGGCTCGCTCCGCCGCCGACGCTCGCACCGCTCTGTTCAAGCGAGAGCTATGATCGCGCTGCGCATACCTACGGCAAATCCTTCATCGAGACGGTGCGCGGCCTCGCCGGCGATTATGACGATGCACCCGACATCGTCGCTTATCCCAGAAACGAGGCCGATGTCGCAGCGCTGCTCGATTGGGCGGGCGGCGCGCAGATGGCCGTCATTCCGTTCGGTGGCGGGTCGAGCGTGGTCGACGGCGTCGCGGCACGCATCGACGCGACACGCCATCGCGCCGCGCTCACGATCGATCTGCGCGAGATGGGCCGCGTCGTCGAGATCGACCGCGCCTCGCGCGCCGCGCGCATCGAAGGGGGCACATTCGGGC
>DATMZZ010000087.1:0-9548 GCA_035573175.1 Allostellaceae bacterium | reverse complement strand
CTGCTCGATCGCGCCGGCGATCTGCTGCAAGAGCGCATGGCGAATTTCATCGCCCTTATCGTGCGCGAGGGCGGCCGCATCATTCCTGATGCCGTATCCGAAGTGCGCGAGGCCATCGATCATTGCCGCTATGACGCGGCGCGGCTGCGCGCCGAATTCGTCGCGCCGGCTGAAATGGCGGGTCCGACCGGCGAGCGCAATCTGCTTGAGCTGCACGGCCGCGGCGTCTTCGCCTGCATCTCGCCATGGAATTTTCCGCTCGCCATCTTCCTCGGCCAGATCGCCGGCGCGCTTGCCGCCGGCAATGCGGTGATCGCCAAGCCGGCCGAGCAGACGCCCCTTGTGGCAGCAACCGCGGTGCGGCTGCTGCATGAGGCTGGCTTCCCGGGCGATGTGGTGCAGATTCTGCCGGGCGAGGGGAGTGTCGGCGCGAAGCTCGTCGCCGATCCGCGCATCGCCGGCGTCGCGTTCACCGGCTCGACCGACACCGCGCGCTCGATCAATCAGAGCTTGGCGCAGCGGCCGGGGCCGATCGTGCCCTTCATCGCCGAGACCGGCGGCCAGAACGCGCTGATCGCCGATTCAAGCGCGCTGCCGGAGCAACTCGTCGCCGACACGTTGACCTCGGCTTTCGACAGCGCGGGCCAGCGCTGCTCCTCGGCGCGCGTGCTCTTCGTGCAGGAGGATATCGCCGATCGCGTGATCGCGATGCTGATCGGCGCGATGGACATGCTCACCATCGGCGATCCGGCGCTGCTCAGCACCGATATCGGTCCGCTGATCGACGAGCCGGCCCGCGCCGCGCTCGAGGCCCATGTCGAGCGCATGCAGCGCGAGGCGAAGATCCTCCATACGCTGCGTGTGCCGCCGGGCAGCGAGCACGGTACGTTCTTCGCGCCTCGGCTGGTCGAGCTCGATCGGCTCGATCGCCTGACCGGCGAGGTATTCGGGCCCATCCTCCATGTCATCCGCTGGCAAGGCGGGCATCTCGATCGCGTGCTCGATCAAGTGATCGCGACCGGCTTCGGCCTGACGCTCGGCATCCATAGCCGCATCGACGAGACGGTGCGCGCGATCCATGAGCGGCTGCCGGTCGGCAATTGCTACGTCAATCGCAATATGATCGGCGCCGTCGTCGGCGTGCAGCCTTTCGGCGGCGAGCGGCTCTCGGGCACCGGGCCGAAGATCGGCGGGCCGCATTATCTCCATCGCTTCGCAACCGAACGGACGCTGACCATCGACACGACCGCCGCGGGCGGCAATGCCGGCCTCATGTCGCTGAAGGATGACGAAGAAGCTTAGCCGCACGCCGCGATTGCTTTGGTCGCCGCGAAAACATAGATTTTAGGTCTATGTATTTGAAGGCTTGGGCTTAGCCATGCGTTTGACGCTGCATACCGATTATTCGCTTCGCGTGCTGATGTTTGCCGCGCTGAAGGGCGAGGGGCTCTCGACCATCGCCGAGATCGCCGAGCATTTCGAGATTTCGCGGACGCATCTGATGAAAGTCGTCAACGATCTCGGCCGGGCCGGCTATCTCGATACCGTGCGCGGCAAGAAAGGCGGCTTCCGCCTCGCGAAAAAGCCGCACCAGATCAAGGTCGGCGCGGTCGTGCGCGATCTCGAGGAGGAGCTCGGGATCGTCGGCTGCATGCAACAGAGGAATTATTGCCCGATCGAAGGCGCCTGCGTCCTGCGCGGTGCTTTAGCGGAGGCGACGGCAGCGTTTATCGCCGTGCTCGATCGCTACACGCTCGACGATCTGGTGAAGCCTCGAAAGTCGCTGGCCCGGCTGCTCGATCTCGGCGCTCCTCTGCGGGCCTGAATCCCTGTGTCGCTTGGTCGCATACGATCCCGTCGTCTCGTGCCCGTTTAAAGATATATATTATATTCATCTTTATGCTGCGTGATGAGGAAGCCATGAGCACCGAAAACGTCGCCGTCACGACACGCATCGTTCCGCCCGGCATGCGGGTCGGCGTCACCGAGGAAATGATCCACGACGTGGTGCATACCTTCTACGCGACGATCCGCACCGATCCGGCGCTCGGCCCGATCTTCAAGCGCGTCATCGGCGAGGATTGGGACCCGCATCTCGCCAAGATGTGCGATTTCTGGTCGTCCGTGCTTCTGATGACCGGCCGCTTCGAGGGCAATCCGATGGCGAAGCACGTGGCCGTCGGCGGCATCCGGCCGACGCATTTCGCGCGCTGGCTGCATCTCTTCCGCCAGACCGTCGAGAAGCTCTGTCCGCCGCCGGCCGCGGAGATGTTCGTTATGCGCTCCGAAATGATCGCCACCGCTTTGCAGCGCGGCATCGCCATGCTGGCGCCGCAGCGGCCGCAAGCCGGCGCTTCGTAGGACCGGTGGGCGAGCGATGGCGATCCCGAAGCTGCCCGATGGCGTGGTGATGTATCGCCAAACGCCGATCTTCACCGAGACGACGGTCCCCGCGGGTCTGCTGAGCGATCATCGGACGAAGGAAGGCGTTTGGGGGATGATCCGCGTGCTCGAGGGCAAGCTCGCGTATCGCATCAAGGATTCGCGCCGGCCGTATGTGGAATTTGTGCTCACGCCGAAGACCATTCCGGCGGCCATCGAGCCGACGATCACGCATGAGGTCGAGCCTTGTGGCCCGGTTAGGTTTTTCGTCGAATTTTATCGCCGTGAAAGGACGCCCGTATGAGCTCGATGATCGCGCCGGCGCTGACTTTTGTTCGCGCTCTGACCTATCCGGCCAATCGCGTCTGCGACAGCCTTCACATCGTGAACGAAAATGAGCGCTCTGTCGTCCGAATGCTGGTCAACACGCTGATTTGGACAACAATCGGCGTCGCCGTTGTGACATGGGTGACGTGAGGCCGCGGCGTCTTACGCCGCTTTACGATGCATAACCGCGTTTGAGCAGCATCGTCGCGGCCCGATCGAACTCATCGGCGGTCGGAAGCACGAAACCGAGCGCATTGGCGTAGCGGGTGATGATGTTGAATGTCGCGGCGACCGCGGCGGCATCTTGCAGCGCCTCGGGACTGACACCGGCGTCAAGTACGGCTCTCGCGTTCTCGGCGGTAAGCTCCGCGGGCCGTAGCGTCATGATCTCGAGAAATTGCAGCGTCGCCTTGAGGCCTTCCGAGATCGGCGCCGTGCGATAGTCGGCAATCACGGTATCCACCAGAGACCGCTCCATCCCTTTTGCCGCCACCGCGCCATGGGCGCCAAGGCAGAAGGGGCATGAATTCCATTTCGCCACCAACGCCGCCATCAATTCGCGCTCGCTGACGCTCCACGCGCTCGGCCCGCGCATCGCGGCCTGAGTCCATCGACCGATCGGCGCGGAAAAGTCCTTGTGATAGAAGGCGACGCGCGCGGCATCCGGCAATCTCATTCGCGACACGAACGAGATGAAGCCGATAAGCAGGCGACTGAAGAGGCTATCGCCGCGGTCAATTTCCGGCAGGCGCATCTTTTGCCTCGTTCAATGCCTTCACTGCTTGCTGCCAGCGCAAGAGGCCGGCACCAACCGCCGCCGCCGCGATGATTTCGAAAGCGGCTTTCTCGCTTCCCGCTGCCTGGAGCACGCTCGCCACTTGCGCGTCGGTGACGCGATACGATGCCTCGCCAATCTCACGCACGAGGACGTCATAAGGCTCTGCCATCGCCGGGCCGCTCGCGGACCTCTGGGCTGCCGCCTGGCGAAGCGCACGATCCGACTCGCCCGGCCTATCGAGGACACGATCGCGAAGGGCTTTGGCGAGCGCATCGTGATCGGCATGTGTTTGTGTTGTCATGGTTCATCTCATATCGCAGCGACTTCGGGCATCAAGTCGCGCGCGGCGCTCAGCACCTCGGCGATCTCGACGGCGGCGACGCAGGGATAGGCCTCGCCGCGGCGATGCGGCTGGGTGCAATTCCACAAACAGCCGTAACAGGGCATGCGGCGATAGACGACGCGCTCTTTCGGCGGTGCGGTTTCGGACGGGAAAGGCATCCAGCCGTTGAACTGCCCACCGCCGAGGATCGTCACCGTCGGCGCGCCGAGACCGATCGCGAGATGCGCCGGGCCGGTCTCGTTGGTGATAACGAGCGCCGCATGGCGCAGAAGATCGAGCAGCTCGTCGAGCGTCGTCGCGCCGATGAGATCGACGAAGCCTTCGCCAGCGAGACAGTTCTTGTAAGCGGCCTCCGCCGGCCCGCCGACGAAGACCACGGTCAGGCCGCGCTTCTTCAGCTCGGCGGCGACGGCGAGGAAATTCTCGAAGGCCCAGCGCCGTCCCGGCTCGTTGGCGCCGAAATTGATGATCGCATAAGGCTGCTTCGTGGCCGGCACATTCTCACGCCACGGCAGGCGTGGCGGCTCGGGTGCGATGCTGCGGCCGGCAAGCGCCGAGACAAAGGTGAAATGCCGTGGGATCTCATGCGTCGGATGCGGGCCGGTGTCGATCACGCGCCGGCAGCGCGCGAGATACCAGTCGAAGAGACGCTGCGTCTTCGGGCTGAGATAGGGCTTGGCGACGATGCGTGTCGGCGCGCCAGAGACATAGATGAGGCTGTCGGCGACAAGCGGCTTGCGCATGAAGCTGTCGAGCGTCGCGATCGCGAAATTCTGCCGCCTGAGCCAGAGAGAGATCTTGAAGCGATAGAGCAGGCTGCGGTCGTAGGCATGCTCGTCGATGGCGTGGAATTTGATGCCGGGAAAGAATTTCGGTGCGAGTGCCGCCCAGCTTTGGCAGCCGAGGATGGTGATCTCGCTCGGTGCGACACCAAGTGCTTGTGCGTAATGCGCGAAGGCCGGGTGGAACAGCACCATGTCGCCGATGCCGTCGATGCGTACCACGAGCACGCCGCGCGGTTTGCCGAAAACCGGCCAGAAGCGGGCGAGGAGATCGAGCGGATAGAAGAGAAACCAGCGCCGCGGGCGCCGTCTTGCTTTTTCAGGGCGCGGTTTCTCGGGCGAGGATACGGTCATTGGACGCCACGCTACAGCGCGGCATCCATCGATGCTACTTCCGCGATGAGTGGGGCTAGGCTGCGGCTTTGGCCGCGATCGCCGGCAAGCGGATCGAGACCGTGGTGCCCGAATTCTCGACGCTGCTGAGCTCGATCGTGCCGCCATGCTGCTCGACTGTTCGTTTTGCAATCGGCAGGCCGAGGCCGGTCCCGAAGCTCTTGGTGCTGAACAGCGGCTCGAAGACGCGGCCGAGATTTTCCGGCGAAATGCCAGGGCCATTGTCGTCGACACAAAGCTCCAGCCAGCCTTCGGCGATGCTTGTCTTCAGGGTCAGGCGCGGCGGCGCCCGATTTTCCCGGCTTTCCGCCAAGGCTTGGAGTGCGTTTTCGATCAGCTTGGTAATGACGCGCCGGAAAAGATCGGAATCGAAACTGACCAGGGCGGGCCCGGCCTTCAGATCGAATTCGACGGCGATATCGGTCAATCCGCTGTGCTCGGCAATCGTCTCCCGCAACCATCGGTCGAAATGATGGGCAAGCGGCTTGGGCCGATGCGAGCGCGAATATTCGAGCAAGGCGCTGATGATCGCATCGCAGCGATTGATGCTCCGCTCGATACGCTCGAATTGTCGGGCGAGTGTCGGCGCCGGCTCGCCCGCGCGTTCGCGGATGCTGTAGATCGTGTTCTTGATCGCACTGAGCGGATTGCGCAGCTCATGCGCGACGGTCGCCGTGACCTGACCGAGCGCCGATAGCCTTTCGCTGCGCACCAGCTCGTCTTGCGCTTTTTCGAGCTCGGCGGTGCGTTCTTCGACCCGGCGCGCCAATTCGGCTTCGTTTTGCTGCAGCGTTTCAGTCCAGCGTTTGGCCTTTTCGTCGGCGCGCTGCCGCTCGATCACGCGGCCGAGCTGCAAGCCGATTTGCGCCATGAGATCGAGCAGCGTCTCATCGGGTTCGCGCGGGTCGGTCGAGAAAAATTCGAGCACCGCGACGACTTCGTCGCCCGATAGGACAGGGAAGGCGCTCGCGCCTCTAAGTCCGCATTCGGCGGCAGCGAGAAGGCGCGGAAAATTGTCGTCGGCCGTCACGTCGAGGATCCAGGCTGGTTTGCCTGTCGTCAGGACGCGGCCAGGTAAGCCGATGCCGGGGCGAAACTCGGTGTCGTCGCTTTGACGGCGAAAATGCGCAATGGCGTCATTGTCGTTCGCATGCCAGAGGCCGGCCGAACGCAGCCGCAGATCGGCGCCCGCGCCTTCGGCCAGATAGGTGTGCCCGACTTCCCAATGCGTGAAGGCGCAGATTTCCGTGACCGCGAATTGCAGTATCTCGGCCACCGAGGTCGTCTCGTTGGCCGCGACCGCGATCTTGGCGATGAATTCGAGCTCTTGCCGCTTGTGATAGAGGTCGCGAAGGCCTTTTTCCGCGATGGCTTCCGCCTCATGCCGCGATGCGCGCTCACGCGCCAGGCGGCGGGTGAGGCGTGTTATCTCGGCCGCAGCGCGATCGCCTTCAGGCTGCATCCGCCGCGACCGTACCGACGACGCGGATGCTGAGCACGCATTTCGGGTCGCTCTTATGCATGCAGCTCAGATGCTCCACATCGATCTTCTCTTTGAAGTAATCGCCGGCGCCCTCGATGAAGCCTTGTGCCAACGCGCATAATTTGCGCGGCGAGGTATAGGTCATGAGCAAGGCGCCGTCGGGCTTGTGCTCGAAGCGGAAATCGGGGCAATGCGCGCCCGAATAGAGCTTGCGCACTTCCGGGTGAATGATGCTGTTGACGCTTTGCACGAATGGCAGGGTGGTGTTGTGGCCAGTGAAGAAAGCCGGATAACGGCCCGCCAGACGAGCCATTGCCTCGCGGCCGAACCAGCGCAAGACGCCTTCGGGCGACATGCCAAGCGTTTGTGCTCCGGCGGTAATGAGCTTTTCGATCTCGCCGTCGGGATAGCTGCCCAGAGATGTGTAGGATCCAGCGAGACCTGTGGTGTCGAGGAGATCATCCCAGGCGGCTTCGCCGTGTTGATCGATGACCACTTCTTCGAGAAGGTTGAAGATGATGCCCTTCATAGGGTCTCCCCGTGCACGCCGATTGCTGACGGCGCTCACGGTACCGGGACATCGTTAATCGAGGATAAAGCCATGCCCGGTTGCGGGGGGCGCGGCTGCCGAAGTGCACGCAAAACGCGAAAGACCGGCTCGCCGAGGCCTAGGCGCTTTGAGGGAGCGTACCTATACTATTGATATTGCAGCGCGCTCGAGACGGGTAAGCGCCCATGTCCGATAAACGGCCCGATAAAGACGACAAGTCGCAGCTTCCGGCGTCGGCCAACAATGCCGATGTGGATGCCTTCTTGCGCAAAGTCGCGGCCATGCCGGCGGCGCGACCGGCGAGTGGACGCGGCAAGCTGATCTTCGCGATGGATGCGACCGCAAGCCGTGAGCCGAGTTGGGACCATGCCTGCAAGATCCAGGGCGAGATGTTCGAGGCGACCGCGGCGCTCGGCGGGCTCGACGTCCAGCTCGTCTTCTATCGCGGCTTCAATGAATGCAAAGCGAGCAAATGGCTCTCGACCGCGCAGTCGCTCCACGGTGCGATGCGCGCCGTCTTCTGTATGGGCGGCGAGACACAGATCGCGCGCGTGCTGCGTCACGCGCTGAAAGCGGCCGAGGCGCAGAAGATCGGCGCGCTGGTCTTTGTTGGCGATGCGATGGAGGAAAAGCTCGACGAGCTCTGCGGCCTCGCCGGACAGCTCGGCTTGCTCGGCGTGCCGGTCTTCGTCTTCCACGAAGGCCATGACGCCGCCGCCGAGCGCGCCTTCAAGGATATCGCCCGGCTCTCGCACGGCGCTTATTGCCGCTTCGATGGCAATAGCGCCGGCGAGCTGCGCGCGCTTTTGGGCGCGGTCGCAGCCTATGCTGCCGGCGGGCATCGCGCGTTGGCGAATTACAGCAAGGCGGCTGGTGGCTCGGCATTGCTCATCGCCCGGCAACTGGGCGCGGGGTCGTAGCGCGGATGATCTATCTCACCATCGGCGTGATGCTGCTCGGGTGCCTGCTCTTGGCAGCGAGAGTGGTGGTCAATGCCGATCCGGCGAAGCTCAGTCACATCGTAGGGTGGTTTGCGGCCGGTCTCGGCTTAGCCGGTGTGGGCGCTTTGCTGATCGGCTTGATCGCCAGCGATCGCCTCGGTCCGGCGCTCGCGGTGGCCGGTGGCCTCGCGCCGCTGGTTATCCGCGGACGCACGCTGTGGCGGCGCTATCACGGCGGCGCATCGACCACCGGCGGCAAGGCGTCCGTGGTCGAGACCGAATTGCTGCGTATGAGGCTCGATCACGACACAGGGGCGATGAGCGGCCAGGTGCGGCGCGGGCCCTATGCCGGCCGACGGCTGGAGGATCTCGATCAAAACGAACTGATCGCGCTCTGGCGGCAATGCGTCGCAGCGGATGAATCGGGCGCGCGGCTGCTGGAGAGCTATCTCGACCGGCTGCGGCCGGATTGGCGCCAGGCAAGCTCGGGCGGGAGCGGCTCCGGCGGCGGGGCCGGTGCGCCGGGCGATGTCATGACTCGGGAACAGGCCTATGCCATTCTTGACCTGGAGCCGGGGGCCAGCGATGAGGAGATCAAGGAGGCCCATCGGCGGCTGATGATGAAGCTCCACCCCGACCATGGCGGTTCGACCTTCCTAGCCGCGCAAATCAACCGGGCGAAAGAACTCCTGCTTGGCGAATAATCGATGCTTGGTAAACGCTTTGTTATGAGATGCTTAGCGCTTTGGCTATAGAACCCGGGAACAACACGCCTTTATGCGGCGTTGTCGGGGCGTCTGAACCTTGAAGAGCCTTCAACAATGACATCGCGCGTACGCAAAGCTGTTTTCCCCGTCGCTGGTCTTGGTACCCGGTTCCTGCCGGCAACAAAGGCTATGGCCAAAGAGATGCTCACGGTCGTCGACCGGCCGCTGATCCAATATGCCGTGGACGAGGCTCGCGAGGCGGGGATCGAGGAATTCATCTTCGTGACCGGCCGCGGCAAAGCCGCGCTCGAGGATCATTTCGACCGCGCCTACGAGCTCGAAGACACGCTGAAGCAGCGGAACAAGGAAGCCGAGCTCAAGGGGCTTGCTTCCTGGCAGCCGGCCTCTGGGCAGGTGGCCTATACGCGGCAGCAGACCCCGCTCGGCCTCGGCCATGCCGTGCTCTGCGCTCGCCATCTCGTCGGCGACGAGCCTTTCGCCGTGCTGCTGCCGGACGATCTCGTCCTGGCGCAGAAGGGTTGCCTCAAACAGATGATCGAGGTTTTCAACGATCAGCCATCAAACATCGTCGCCATCGAGGAAGTGCCACGCGAGCACACCAACCGCTACGGCGTGCTCGATATCGAACGCGACGACGGCAAGCTGGTGAAGGTCAAAGGGGTGGTCGAGAAGCCTCAGCCCAAGGACGCACCTTCGACCTTGACGATCATCGGCCGCTATGTGCTCGAGCCCGGGGTTTTCGACCATCTCACCCAGATCGGTCGCGGCGCCGGCGGCGAGATCCAGCTTACGGATGGCTTGGCGCGGCTGATCGCCGCCAAACGCCCGTTCTTCGGCCTGC
>DATMZZ010000086.1:0-7838 GCA_035573175.1 Allostellaceae bacterium | reverse complement strand
AAAGGATATTTCCGCGCCGGATCGGCCGCCCAGGCGACGGTCTCCGACGAGCCCTGGCTCGGAATCCAGATCGGCGGATGCGGATTCTGATAGGGCCGCGGCCAGCAATTGACGTAGCGGATGTTGTAGTGCTTGCTCTCGAAGGGGAAGGGCCCGGTCTTCGTCCAGGCCTGGAGGATGAGATCGTGCGCTTCGTGGAAGCGTTCGTGCGAGAAGTAGGGGTTGACGCCGGTCGAGTGATATTCGGCGCCGATGCCGCGTACGAAGCCGCAAATGATGCGCCCCTTCGAAAGATTGTCGAGCATCGCGTATTCTTCCGCGATATTCATCGGATTGTTCAGTAGCGGCAGCGCGCGGCCGAGGATCGCGATCTTGACCTTCTTGGTGCGCTGGATGAGGGCGCTGGCGATGAGATTGGGCGCCGGCATCAGCCCGTAAGCATTCTGGTGATGCTCATTGACGCCGATGCCGTCGAAGCCCAGGCGCTCGGCATCGACCAGGAAGTCGATATAGTTCGCGTATTCCTCGGCGCCTTTGACCGGATCGTAGAGGCTGTTGGGCAGCACGACCCAGGCGGAGCGATGCTTCGCCGCCTCGGCGAAATCGAGCGGGCGATAGGGCATCAGGTGGAAGGAGATCAGTTTCATCGCGACACCTCCGCGAGGAAATCGCGCAAGGGGTCGATCGTCTCGCTCAGTTTTTCGATCTGCGGCACATGTCCGCATTTCTCGATCATGACCAGCCGTGCGTCGGGCAGGCGCTCGCGCCAGAGCCCGGCATAATCCGCCGGCATCACCTTGTCCTCATCACCCCAGATGATAAGCGCGGGCAGCTTGATCCGGTGCAGCCACTTCTCGAGATCGGGATTGTACCAGCGCGGCTGCCAGCCGAGCTTGGTCGCGGTGAAGCGGTTCTTCAACATCGTATCGAGCTGCTGCTCGGTCAGCTGGAGCGACAGCGCGATATCGGCATAGGCCTGGTTGTAGAAGACGTTGCGCAGCAGCTCTTCGCGGTTCCAGATGAAGATATCGCCGGAAGGTACGCCTTCGACGCGGATGCCGGCGGCGGAGATAAGAGTCAGGCTCTTGGCGCGGCTCTGATCGCGGATGAGGATCTCGGCAGCGATCCACCCGCCCAGCGAATGGCCGACGATATGGATATCGCGCAGCTCAAGCGCCTCGAGGAAATCGAGATAGAACATCGCCATGTCGGAGACGCTGCGAATGAGCGGCGGATCGTCCGAGGCGCCGAAGCCGGGATGCTCGGGCACCAGCAGCTCATATTGCTCAGCCAGCGCATCGAAGAACGGCAGCCATTGCGAATAGCCGTCGGCGCCATGCAGGAAGAGCAAAGGCGGCCCCTTACCGGCGCGGCGCAAACTGACGCCGACATCGCCGATTTTCACGATTTGCGGTTCAGGCGGCATGCTCCCTTTTCCTCACCTTGCGGTCCGTTTTCGGGACTCTAGCACAAAATAAAAGAGCCGCGGTTTTCCCGCGGCCCAAGTTTAGGGAGGAACGCCCTGGGAAGGGCGTACCCCTATAACGTTCATGTTCGAAAAAGTATTCCTGCCTTAGGCGAGGCTTTTTCACCCGCCGTAGAACACATTGTCGCCCAAATCTTTCATCTCGAGGATCGCCGCATCCGGCCGGCCGGCGGGCGGCTTCAGGAGATGCGCCTCGGTCACTTCGGCGACGACGATGTGATGATCGCCCTGCTCGACGATCGAGGTGACGTTGCATTCGACTGCGGCCGTTGCAGCATCGAGGATCGGCGAGCCGTTCGCCGCTTTCTTGAAGCTCTGGCCGCTGATCTTGCCGTCGGCGAGCTGCGCCGGCTTGAAGAAGGTGAAGGCGAGGCCCTTCTGGTCCTTGCCCAGCATGTTGAGCACGAAGCTCTTCGTGTTCTTCAACAGCGCATAGGCGCCGGAATCGGTCTTGACGCCGACGACGACGAGGGGCGGCGCAAACGCGGTCTGCGTCACCCAGTTTACGGTCGCGGCGGCAACGCCGCCTTTGCCGTCATCGACGGTGAGCACGTAGATCCCATAGGGGATCATTCGCAAAGCAATCTTTTTGGCGTCGGCATTCATCGGCTAACTCCCTCCTATTTTGAGCCTTGAGCGGGTTTTAGCACGCGACGCGCGCTTGCCAAAACGGGGCTCAAATCGCGTGGAGTGGCTCGCCGTTTCGTGACGGGCCGTCATCGTCGTTTCATCAAGCTGACATCCAACCTCCCTAGGGTTTCGCCGCGTGATCATTTTTGGGGAGAGCAGAAGCATGACATCGAGACCGAGGGACAAGGGCGGTCGGTTGGAGCGCCGGGTGAAAGAGACGGCGTTGGCGGCATTCGTGACGGTCGCCGTCGTCGGCGCTGCCGAACGATCGCAACGATCTCTATGAGAAATGAGAGCCTCGCGATCGTGCCGGTGTTCGATCCGCGCGCGCCGCACGATTATTTCCTCTTCCTCGGCAGCGATAACGACTTCATCACCATACATGGCTCGATGGTCGGCTCGCCTTATACCGACAAAGCGGATGTCGACTCTCTCGTGCTCGTCTATTGCGTGACCTTGCCAACCTATGTCCCGCCGCATCGGGACGGGAATGATGACGACCAGGACCAGGACCACGACGGGTCCGGCGATCGATAGATCGGCTATCGATCTCCGCTCTCAAAACAGCTGGCGCCGCCGAGCAATCGGGCGGCGCTTCGTCTTTTAAAGGGGCGGGGCAGGCCGGAAATAATTTTCCTGCATCCGTAACCTTTGCCGGTCCGTAACGAAGATTCCGACGGACGGCTCGATATCCGATCCTTCCTTCAAATGAACCTATGGGAGATTGCCATGAGCATTCGTGCGCATAGCCTGGCGCTTGCCTTCGCTTCACTGGTCGCGGCCATGCCGTTGGCTGCCAATGCCGACAACATGCAGCCGTTGCCGGGTCAGCCCGGCGCCGACACTACGGTCGGCCAAGAGCTGCGCGGCGCGCCTTACATGGTGATGATGGTGACATCGACCGGCACGGTGACCGAGCGTCAGGTCAATGCCGCGACCGCCAACGAGTTGATGAAACATGCCAAGCCGCTAATCGGCATGATGGTGCTGATGCATGACGGCAAGGCCTATGCCGTCGACAACATGAAAATGAGCAACGGCAAGATGCCTTATGACGAGCTGAGCTTGCCGGCCAATCTCATCAACTGAGCGTGATCGGGTGGCGGCGTCGCTCTGCGCGCTACGCCGCCACTAATTCAAAAAATTTTTCCCCGCATCCGTAACCTCGGCCGGCTCGTAACGAACATGAAGGTACGGACGATCCGTCCAGCAACAACCGAGACCTAAGGAGAGACAGCCATGACCCTTCGTAGCACCGCGATCGTATTTGCCTCGCTTCTCGCCATTGCCGCGGCGCCCTTCGCCGCCGCCCATGCCGACACGATGTCCATGTCGATGCCGACGGCGAAATCCATCCCGCTTCCGGGACAGCCCGGCGCCGACACTACGCTGGGCCAAGAGCTACGCGGCCAGCCCTATCCGGCCTCGACCGAACGGTCGCAATACAAGCCGACGCCTGTAATGCAGACCTCGCAGATGAGCCCGAGCATCTATGGCTCGCTGTCGCTGCCAGCGAATCTCGTCTTCAACTGATCCGACGGCCGAGGTATGGCGGCGCTCTCTCCCCCGCGCCGCCGTATCGCTTTCCTGCGCGTCGCACAAAATCCATCGCTCTTGACCCGCCCGGCCAAACGGGCGCAGCATCATCGTCGGAGGAACCCGGTCGGGGTTTCGTCCGCCGGCCAGGGTTACGCCACGATAACGCTCATGCATGAGCGAACGCAGGGAGGCGTCACATGGCCATGTCAGCCGCGCCGGTCGCTGCCGGCACATCGCAACCACTTGTTTCTGCCGATCGCTGGACGCGCTACAGCGGCACCGTTCTCTTGATCTGCATTCTTGCGTGGGCTTTCGACGTCTATGAAATGACGGTGATGCAGCTCATCACGCCGCTGCTCATTAAAGAATGGGGCATATCACCCGCGACGATGGGCAACATCACGACGCTGTCGCGCTGGATCGGCCTCATCGGCACTTTCACCTTCCCGGCGCTCGCCGATCTTTATGGCCGCAAGCCGGTGCTGATTTTCTCGATCCTCGGCTTCTCGCTCTGCAGCGGCTTCACCGGCCTCGCGGTCGGACCGCTCAGCCTCCTGATCTTCTCATCGATCACGCGTATTGCGCTCGCCGGCGAGACACCGGTTGGCATGGTGATGGTGTCGGAGACCGCACCGACGAAATGGCGTGCGACCGCGCTCGGCGGTCTCGTGGGCGGCTATCCCTTCGGTTACATGTTGTGCTCGCTTGCCGCGCTCGCGGTGGTGCCGCTCTGGGGCTGGCGCGCGCTTTACTTCATCGGCCTGCTGCCCGCGCTGATGGTGTTCTGGGTCGCCTGGGGTATCAAGGAGAGCCCGCGTTTCGAGCGCGTCACCACCGCGATGGTGAAAGAGGGCCTGAAGAAGCAGCTCGATATCTGGTCGCCGGTCCGCGATTACCCGCGCGAGATGGTGATCGCGACACTGATCTATTTCTTCTATCTCTTCACCTGGATCGGCTGGTCGGCCTGGATGCCGCAATTCCTCGCCAATGAGAAGCATCTCGGCTTCCAGACGACGGCGAGCTATCTCTCGATCTGGATGTTCGTCGCCATCATCGCCTATTGGATTTGCGGCTGGCTTTGCGACACCTTCGGGCGCCGATATGTCATTCCGATTTTCGTGATTCCGGCGGCGGGGCTCCTCGTGTTGCTCGGCCATCTCGATAGCCCGGGGAGCTTGTTCTGGGTCGGCCTCGTCGCGAACTTCCTCATCACCGGCAGCTTCGGCACGGGGCTCGGCTATACCACCGAGATCTTCCCGACGCAGATCCGCGGCACGGCGGTCGGTGCGGCTTTCGCTTTTGGCACGGCGGGCGGTTCGACGGCACCGGCGATCCTCGGCTGGATCGCGACCTCGCATTCGATCGCGGCAGGCTTGCCGCTGCTGGCGGTGTCGTTCTTCCTGTTGGGGCCGCTCTTCCTCTGGTTCGCGCGCGACACGACGCGGCGCGAGCTCAAGGATTTTGTCGGCGAGAAGGTCTAGGCCGGTACGCCCTAAGCCGTAACCGGGGCGCGGCGGCCGTAGATAAAGGCAGCGATGGCGGCGCCGAGCCCGACCACGGCGCCGGTCATCGTCAGGTCGATCATCGGCAGGGCCGTGCCATCGGACAGAATGCCGAAGAGCTCGGACGAGACGGCGCTGAGGAACATCTGTGCGAAGACGCCGAGGCCGGCCGCGGTGCCGGCGAGGGACGGCTCGATGCGCATCGCGCCGGCTTGCGCATTGGGCATCGAGAGGCCTTGCGCGAAGCTGACCAGCCCGCCAGGCACGAAGATCAGCAGCGGCGAGAGCGCGCCGGCGAGGATGAACACGGCCTGGCCCGTGAAGAGGATGAAAGACAGGATCGAGCCGAGCAGCACCATCGTGTCGATCGGCACGCGGCCAGACAGGCGAACCGAGATCCAATTGCCGATCGTGTAGCCGAACGGGAACATCATAAAGTAGAGCCCATATTCGACTCCGCCTTGGCCGAGAATGTCTTTCATTAGAAGCGGCGAAGCCGCGGCAATGGCGAAGAAGGCGAAGGACAGGGCGCCCGATTGGAGCACATAGGCGATGAAGCGGCCGCTGCTCAGCAGGGTGGCGTAATGCGAGAGCACGCGGCCATGGCGGACAGGGCTGTCGTTACGATGACGCGTCTCGAACAGCACGAAATAGGAAGTGGCGAGAATCGCGGCACTTGCCGCTAGTGCGAACCAGAAGGCCGCGCGCCAGCCGAACATATCCATCAGCAAGCCGCCGAAGGTCGGCGCGATCATCGGTCCTATCGTATAGGCCATGGTGAGATAGGCGATGGCTTTGACCAGCGCCTCCGGCCCGTAAGCGTCGCGGGCGATCGCGCGGGAGAGGGTGAGGCCGCTACCCGCACCGACCGCCTGAATGACGCGGCCCACGAGCAGCATGGCCACGGAGGTCGCAAAGGCGGAAAGCGCGCTGCCGATCACGAAAAGCGTCAGGCCGCCGAGGAGCACCGGCCGACGGCCATAGCGGTCGGAGAGGCTGCCATAGAACAGCGTCACGATCGCCATAGTGAAGAGCGTGATGCTGAAAGTGAGCTCGACCAGCGCGTCGGAGATCGCAAAAGCGGTCTTCACCGCCGGCATAACCGGCAGGAAAAGATGGATCGCCAGCGGTCCGATCAACGTGATCGCACCGAGCGCCGTCGCGAAGAGGGCGCCCGGGCGCCGCGTTTCGATCATCCAACCAGGCTTATTTAACCAGCAGGGGCAATTTCTCTTTGAGGATCGCCTCGGCCTCGCGCGCGATGCGGGCGACGAGCTCGGCGGCTGGCGCGATGTCGTGGATGAGGCCGCAATCCTGGCCCATCGAGAGTGGCGCGTTGTCGATATCGCCGGCCTTGCGCGCTGCCTGCACATCGGCGAGCGCCTGCGCCTGGTTCTGCCGCAGCGCCCATTCGCGCCCGGCCCAACGCGCGATGAATCCGTTGCGCTTCGAGCGCGACATCGCACCTGGCCAGACAAGGCCGGCGGCGACATCGGGTATCTCGCTGAGCAGCGTGTCATGCGCGTCGGTATCGACGATCGCCTGCTTGAAATTCGGATGGAGCGGAGATTCGACGCTGGCGAGGAAGCGCGTGCCGAGCAGCGCACCGTCGGCGCCAAGCGCCAGCGCCGCCGCGAGGCCACGGCCATCGGCGATGCCGCCGGCGGCGAGCACCGGCACCGGCGCAACCGCATCGATTACCGCCGGAATCAGCGGCAGGCTCGCCTGCCAGCTCACATGGCCGCCGCCTTCGGTGCCTTGCGCGATGATGATATCGGCGCCGGCCTTGGCCGCGCGCACCGCTTCCGGCACCGAGCCGACCATGAAGGTGACCTTCGCGCCGGCGTCATGCGCGCGACCGATGAACGGCTTGAGGTCCTGCTCCGGCCGCGGCCAGGCGAAAGCGATCGCTGCAGGGCGCAATTGCAACGCGGCGGCGAAGGACTCTTCCTGCACGCAGAAAAGCAGGAAATTCAGGGCAAAGGGCTTGTTGGTCTTGGCGCGAATAGCCTCGGCGCCGGCGCGAACCCGCTCCGGCGGAAGACCGTGGCAGCCCATAGCGCCGAGACCGCCGGCATTCGAGACGGCCGAGACGAGATCAGGTGCATAGATCGAGCCCATCCCGCCGAGCGCGATCGGATGGTCGATCTTCAACAGGTCGGTTATCCGCGTGCGGATCATTTACTGCCTCCCTAACAGTTTTATGCAACACGGAGACACGAAAGGCACGGAGAAATGATCTCCGTGTCTCCGTGCCTCCGCAGTGATGAAGTTTTCTATTCCGCCGCTTCGAGCGTGACGATCGAGTGCTCGTAATCGTTCGAGCCGAGATTGCCGTCCGGGAAGATGCCGCGTTCGGCGATCCACTTGCGCGATTCCTCGAACACTTCCTTCGTGTACGGCTCGAACACGATACGCTCGCCCGGGCCCCAGCGCCGCGTGTCCATCATGGAATGGAAGCGGGTCGGGAATTCCTTCTTGTAGTAATGCGTGTAGAGCTCGGGGCGGAGATCGATGTCGCGTTGGGCGCGGCGCAGCGCCGCGTAGTATTTGCGCACGTCTTCCATGTCGGGGTTGCCGGTGATCGTCATCGCCATCATGAAGGTGGCATCGATGATCTTGCGGAAGCCCAACTGCTCGAGGAAGT
The DNA here is from genome assembly GCA_035573175.1 of Allostellaceae bacterium. Classification (GTDB taxonomy): domain Bacteria; phylum Pseudomonadota; class Alphaproteobacteria; order ATCC43930; family CGMCC-115725; genus CAIKMD01. The sequence continues at coordinate 34 of DATMZZ010000086.1, read as the reverse complement.
AGTAGGGGCCGCTGAACACCGACACGGCCGGCAC
>DATMZZ010000085.1:0-16094 GCA_035573175.1 Allostellaceae bacterium | reverse complement strand
TCGCAGCGTGCCGAGGGCGCGGTCACCAATCTCCGCGTTACCGCCGACGATTTGAGCCGTCGTCTCGAGAAGAAGGTGGAAGAGGCGCGGGCCCTCGCCGACGATCTCACTTATATGATCGAGCGCGGCGACAGCATCGCCGACAAGCTCGCCAATCAGATCCGCGCCGGCCGCGACGCGCTGAAGCCCGATTTTCAGCCCGAGCCGAAGCAAGCCGCGAAGCTGCAGCCTTGCGCCGACTATGTCGTCGAGCCGGTTGCGCCTGCCGTGACCCGGCCCCAGCAAACCGAGCCGGCAGCCCGCCGTGCTGCCGCCGAGCCTACCCATCGACAAGTCCAGGGCGCGGCGACGCCGCGCCCCGCTTTCGTGAAGCCAGAGCCGATCCGCGTCGAGCCGCGCGTCACCGTTCCCGCCGCTGCTGCAAGCACGGCACAAGCTGCCGAGCCTGTCGTCGAGCGCGCCAACGCGCCGTCACGCGCCGAACGCGATCTGCTCCGCGCGCTGGCCGCCCGGCGCCGCTAGGAGCGGGTGGTGAAGCTTCGTCCTCGCCTCATACCTTCGGTCATCCTTGCGGCGACGGTTCTGCTCGGCCTCAAGGTGAGCGACATTTTCTCCGTCGGCGGTCACGCGCTGGCGGAGGCGCCGTCGACCAAGCAGGCGACCGGTGTGCCGCTCGATCTGACCAGCCTGGCGAATGCGGCGAAGATGCCGAGCATCGCGCCAACCGCCGGCAAACCGGAAGAGCCTGCCGCGAAGCCCGCGACGCCGCATGCGCCACAGCAGCAAGCCGCCACGCCGAAGGCGCCGGCTCAGGCTGAAGGCGCGAAGCCAGCACCGCAGGCCGAAGGTGGCAAGCCCACGCAAACCGCGGAGGCGCCCGCCACGGATAAGCCCAGTGCCGAGAAGTCCGGCGGGGAGAAGCCTGCCGGGGAGAAAACTGCTGGGGACAAGCCAGCGGCACGCGCGCCCATGAAGGATCCGCTACTGCTGAGCCCGGCCGAGATCGAGGTGTTGCAGGAATTGTCGCAGCGCCGCACGCAGCTCGACAAGCGCGCCGCCGACATCGACCAGCAACAGGTCGTGTTGCAGGCTGCGGAAAAGCGCATCGACGAGAAGATTGCGAAGCTGCAAACGCTGCAAAAGAGCATTCAAGAATCGGTCGACAAGCAGAACGCCGCGGATGACGCGCGCACGCAAAGCCTCGTCAAGATTTACGAGACGATGAAGCCGGCCGATGCGGCGCAGATTCTCAGCCAGCTCGATATGCCGATCTTGCTGCAGATGCTGAGCCATATGAAGGAAGCGAAGACCGCGCCGATCCTGGCAGCGATGGATCCGAGCAAGGCAGAAGCGATCACAACCGCGATGGTGAGACGGCAAAATCCGCCGTCTGTTCCTCCGTCGACAGCGCCCGCGAAGCCCTAAGCCGATGATGACGAAACGCGCCTCCGCTTTCCTGACTGCTCTGGCGCTCGTTGCGCTGAGCTTCTCCGCGCGCGCCGCCGAGAAGGTCCAGCTGCGCGCCGGCGAGCATGAGGGCTATGGCCGTATCGCGATCCAATGGCCGACGCCGGTTACCTACCAGGCGAAGCTCGACGGCCAGACTCTGGTCATCCATTTCGCGCGGCCTTTCACCGCGCAGCTCAACATCATCAACCGCCACCTCGATCATTACGTCGCCAATGCCGCGCAATCGGCCGACGGCATGACGATCACGGCAAAGCTTCTGCGTCCGGTCGAGTTGAGGAGCGAGACCGTCGACCACAACATCGTCGCGATCGATCTCGTCCAGAAGATTGAGACGCTGACGACCAAGCCCGACGCGCAGATGCTCGCCAAGGGCAAGCTCATCAAGGCGCCGCCGCCGAAGACCGAGGTGGCCCAAGCCGCATCCGCGAAAGCCGCGCCCGGCAAGGAGAAGCCGGAGCAGCTCGCCTCGCTGGAAGCGCCGCCGCAAGCCGCGCCGCTCGCCGTAGTGCCGCCGGCCGGCGTTGGCTTCCATCCCAATCCCGCCGCTGGCGAAGCCGTTGTCGCGAGCATTGCGCCGGCGCAGACCAAACCGGCAGCGTCTGAGGCTCCCGCGCCGGCGAGCCAGAATGCGAGCGCGTCAGGCACGCTGGCGCCGCAACTCATCACCGAAAGCGGCCAGACCAGCCTGCGTTTCGATTGGCCGTCACCGACCGCGGCTGCTATCTATCGCCGCAGCAGCGCGCTGTGGCTGGTGTTCGCCGCTTCGACGAAGCTCGATCTCGACAGCCTGCGCGCGCATAGCAAGGGCGTTCTTTCGGCGATCGATGTGGTTCCGGCCGGGGCTGGGACAGCTTTGCGTCTCGTCGTCGCCGATGGCCTCAACCCCAGCGTCCGCCGCGCCGGCAATTCCTGGATCGTCGATTTGAAGCGCATCGCGCCGACGCCCGATGCGCCGATCAGCGTCGACCCGCGTCCGGGCGCGACCGTACCGTCGGTCGAGCTGCATGTGCATCAGGCGGCCGCGCCGCTCATGATCAAAGACCCGGTGCTGGGCGACAAACTGATCATCGTGCCGGTCGGCGAGCTCGGCCGGGGCATCGATACGGCACGCAGCTTCGTCGATTTCCGCTTGCTCGAAAGCGTGCAGGGCGTCGTTGTTCGCCCGAACACGAACGATCTCGTCGTCCTGCCCGATACCGACACCGTGCAGATCACCCGGCCGCATGGCCTGGCGCTCTCCAATGAGCAGAATCGGCTGCTCGGCGGCGTGCCGACCGATCTCCATCGCTTGTTCGATTTCGCCGCGTGGAAGGGGCCCGATACGGAGACCTTCATCGAGCGCCGCGTCAAGCTGGAACGTGCCGCCGCCGATGCGGCGCCGGCCGCGCGCACCATGCCGCGGCTCGATCTCGCGCGCTTCTATTTCGCTCATCTCTTCGCCGCCGAGACGCTCGGCGTGCTCGCGCAGATCGAGCATGACGATCCGGCTTCCGCGACCGATCGCGGCATCCAGGCGCTGAAAGGCGCGGCCTGCTTCCTTGCCGACGATCGCGATTGTGCCAAGAAGCAGCTCAACCTCGCGACCTTCGACAAAGAGCCTGAGATCGCCCTGTGGCGCGGTGCGCTCGCCGCCGATATGGCCGATTGGAACACCGCCGCACGCGAATTCTCCGGCAGCATCGGCGTCATCGTCACCTATCCCAAGGTTCTGCGCGACCGTTTCGGCCTGGACGCGGCCGAGGCGATGATCGAGACCGACCACGGTTCGGCGGCAGGCCCGCTGCTTGATACGGTGCTCAAGGATGCGCCGAGCACCAGCGACAAGGCGATGGCCGAGTATCTCGCCGGCCGGCGCGAGCAGCAGCTCGGCCAGCTCGAGCCGGCGCTCGAGGAATGGGTCAAGGTCGCCGCTTCCGGTGACCGCAAGGCGCGGGCGCGGGCGCTCTACGCGCGCGCGATGGCGCTCTACGACAACAAGCAGGTGAGCCGTCTCGATACGATCAACGCGCTCGATGCGTTGCGCTTCTCTTGGCGCGGCGATGTTTTCGAATTCACGCTGCTGCGCCGGCTCGGCGAGCTGCAACTCGCCGAGGGCGATATCTCTGGTGGCATCGAATCGCTGCACGAAGCGGCGGTCTATTTCCCGAACTATCCCGCCTCGAAGGATGTCGCCAAGGAAGCGGCCGACAGCTTTGCCAATCTCTATCTCGGCAAGAATACCGATGACGTACCGCCGGTGAAGGCGCTAGCGCTCTACACCGAATTCCAGGATCTCGAGCCTGCGGGCGATCGCCATGACGAGATCGTGCGCAAGCTGATCGATCGTCTGGTCGCGGTCGATCTTCTCGATCAGGCGACATCGCTGCTCGACGATCAGGTGAAGAAGCATTTGAGCGGCCGCGACAAGGCGCGCGGCGCGACGCAACTTGCGCTGCTGCGGCTCATGAACCGCCAACCCGATGCCGCGATCGCCGCGCTCGATGTCGATGTCGGCAACGACATTCCGGCCGACCTTGCGCGCCAGCGCCAGGAGCTGCGTGCGCGCGCCATGACCGATCTCAACAAGGTGCCGGACGCGCTGGCGCTTCTGCAGGGCGACAACAGCGTCGATGCGGCGCGGCTGCGCGCCGATATATATTGGCGCCAGAAGGATTGGAAGAACGCGGCCAAGACCTTCGGCGAATTGGCCGGCGCACCGCCGGCGCAAGGCCCGCTCGGCGTCGATCTATCGCGCATCCTGCTCGCCTGGGCCGCGGCGCTGACGCTCGACGGCAATCAGGACGGGCTCGACAAGCTGCGCAACGATTGGGGCCCGGCAATCGCCGGCACGCAGACCGCGCAGGCGTTCAACCTCATCACCGAGGATGCCAATGCCGGCGTTGCCGGGGGTGGTACAGCGGCGGATATCGCCACGCGCGTCGCGGAGATCGGCAATCTGCAAAGCTTCATGGCGGCCTACCGCAAGCGTCTCGCCAGCGACGGCCTCAACGCCGCCGTGAATTAAGGCTACACTTCCCTCTCGATCCGCTATTCGCGGATGGCCGGGCCGAGCCCGGCCATGACGCGCAATAGAAAGTCGGGGAGGACTCGGGATGGTGTGGCGAAATCTCGCCATCGTCGTCGTGTTCGTCATGCTGGCGCGGTCAGCCTTTGCGCAGACCGACGAGATCCAGGTTTATAACGGCGAGATCGACGAGGTCGGGCAGGCGAGCCTTACCCTCCACAACAACTACACGCCGATCGGCCGCAAAGAGGCAGAATTTCCTGGCGGGATCGTGCCGCAGGGCTCCTATAACGGCGTTGCCGAATGGGCCTATGGCGTGACCGATTGGTTCGAGGCCGGGCTTTATCTGCCGCTCTATTCCATCACGCGCGAGGGCCGCCCATTGATCAATGGCGGCAAGATACGCCTTCTCTTCACCGAGCCGCATGTTGCCCAGCGCCAGTTCTTCTACGCGATCAATTTTGAATTCAGCTACAACGCGCGGCATTGGGAACCGACGCGCTACAGCAGCGAGATCCGCCCGATCATCGGCGTGCGTTTCGGTCCCGTCGATCTTATCTTCAATCCGATCATCGACAATAGCTGGAACGGCGTCGGCTCGCTTGACTTCGCACCGGCCGTGCGGCTCGATTACAATTTCTCCGAGGCCTGGGCCGTCGCGCTCGAACACTACGCCGATTATGGCCAGTTCCGCGACCTCGCTGGCTTGCGCGACCAGCAGCAGATGCTCTTCGCCGTGGTCGATTACAGCGGCGAGCCGGTCGATGTCGAAGCCGGCATCGGCCACGGCTTCACCGCTGGCTCCGACGGTCTCGTCCTCAAGCTGATGCTGACGAAGAGTTTCTGACCTGTTGTAGCCGAGGAGGCCAGACGCTCCCTCTAACCTCACCCTGAGCGGAGCGAAGCGAAGTCGAAGGGCCCGCGATAGGATTGCAACGATCTCTCCTCACACGTTGCAATCTCATCCTGCGTCCTTCGACTACGCGCTTTGCGCTCCGCTCAGGGTGAGGAGGAGAAGGAGTTGGGCATCTACCTGGGCGCTCCGGTCCAATGCAGCTCGGCTCACTTCTCCGGCAGCGGTACGACGTAGCGTTTGTCGATGATCTTATTGCCATCGACCTCGCCCTTGATCATGCCTTCGCTCTTGTACCAGGCGATCTGGTGCAGCACGTCCTTCACGTCGAGCCGCGCATCGGCATCGACATAAGCGAGGCCGCGCTGAATCTGCGCCGTCGGCTGCTGGGTGTATTTCGAGATGATCGCGAGCATCTCGGGTGCTGTCGGACCCATGTGCGGCTTCTCGTCCGGGCCGATGAAAGCATCATGATAGGCGCGTGCACCTTTGCGCAGGCCGCGCAGATAGCGCTTCACGAGATCGCCGCGCTCATCGGCAGTTTTCGTGGTGACGATCATGGCGCCGCCCTGCGTCGGCACCTCCTCGCCGGGATAGCCGATGAGCTTCACATCGCCCTTCTGGATCGCGGGCAGGACGGCTGAAGCCGGCGTCACGCCGGCATCGGCCTGTGCGCCGGTGACGGCCGAGATCACATTGACGATCGCCTGCATCGGCAGCACACGCACGGTCTTCAGATCGACGCCGTGCTTGGCGGTGATGAGCGACAGCGTGTAGTGCGCCGGCGCGCCGACCTCGCCGAGGGCGACGGACTTGCCGGCGACATCCTTGTAGGATTTGAGCCCCGCCTCATAGGCCTTGTTCGACGCGACGAAGGCGTAGAGCGGGAAGCCGGCGGCGTCGCGCGCATTAGCAGCGATGATGCGAACCTGGGCCTGGCCGCCGAGCTGATAAAGTGCCGCCGTGAGCCCGGCCGACCCGAAATCGATATCGCCGGAGACCGTCGCCACCGCGACGGGAAGCGATGCGGCGAAGAACACCATCTGCGCGTCGAGGCCTTCCTCGGCGAAATAGCCTTTATCGATCGCGATGAAGACAGGACCGCCGGACGCGATCTTGGTCGAACCGATTTTGATGGTTTCGGCGTGAGCGCGCGGCGAAAGCCAGGCGAGCGCGGCGACAATGGTCATTCCCAAGACAAATTTCGCCCGCATTCGCTTTCCCTCCCGCGCGCTTTATCAAATGGCGCGGGCAATCTAGCGAACCGGAGAGAGATGGTCGAGGCGCCAAACCCTTCGAGCTGGGACTCAGCCGAGATGAATCTTGGCGAAGAGCCTTGCCGTCGCGCCGATATCGGCCGTGCTGACGACCGTCAGTGCGATCCAGAAGACCATCGAGAGATAGATGACGAACCGCATACGCAAGGGTAGTAGGCGAGGGGATGGAAGCTCATCCCCGCACCTGATCGCGATGCTGCGTCAAACTTTCGACGGTTCCTTGAAGACCATCTGCTTGTTCTTGTCGGCCTTCACACCCGAGGTCGAGAGGTCGAACTTGTTGCGCTCGACATCCATGCAATAGTCCTCGACATAGGAACGATCGCTCGGCGGCTTGAAAGGCGTGTGGCCCATCTTCTCGAGCCGGTCATAGACGCCCGGCTGTTCGTCGGCATCGAGCGTGATGCCGAAATGATTGAGGCCGGTATGCACATGCATGTTGTCGGCACGCTTCAGCAGGGCGATGTCGAGATAACCGTCGGTGAGCCAGACAGAGGTTTTGCCGCGGCCGGTGATCTCGAAGCCGAAGGCGTTGACATAGAATTTCGCCATCTCTTCCGGACTGTCCGCGAAGAAAGCGAGATGCCTGATCTTTGCCATGCTCTTGCTCCGCCCCCCTTTTGCATTTATTTAGCGTCATTGCGAGGAGCGAAGCGACGAAGCAATCCAGGGCATTACGTGAGACTCTGGATTGCTTCGCTTCGCTCGCAATGACGAAGTCTCAGCTTAGGCGCTCTTGATAAACGGAATCGCGAGGCGATAGACGTCTTGCTCCTTGTCCCAAGGCACCATGTGTTTGCAGCCGTCCAAGATGTGGAGGTTGACCTGGGGGTGACTCTTCTTGAAGAGCTCGGCGCGCTCGCCGGCATGGGCGCGATCCTCGCGGCCGTAGATCAGCAGCGTCGGGATCTTGAGGTCGAACATGCGCTGCCATTGCGGCACCGCCGGCGTCGCGCCGCTACCGCCGGCGCCTTCCTCCGAGCGCGCGCGCTGGGTGAAGACCTCAAAGTTGCGGCCGATGCTGCGGCTATGGCGCAGCGCAAGCTCCGCCGGTGTCACCAACTCGGTGTTGAAGAGATCGGCTTGCATCAGCTTCTTGGTGTCATCGGAGGTTGGTTCGCTTTCGGCCATCTTGCGGTCGACGCGCGCCGCGACCTGGCTATAGCGGCCTTCGATATCCGCCGGCAGCGGCGGGATGAGCGTGCCGGTGCCGAGCACGACGAGGCATGAATAACGCTGCGGCTCCTTGCCGGCGAGCTGGACCGCCTGGCCGCCGGAGCGTGAATGCGCGACCAGCGCGACTTTGCCGAGGCCGAGCGCGTCGATGAATTTCGGCGCGGTGTTGGTCTGATAGGCGAGGGAGAGATCGTCGCCGACCTCGCTCAAGCCATAACCCGGGAAGTCGAAAGCGATGGCGCGGAAGCCGGCCTTGGCGAAATTCGGGAGATTGCGGCGGAACACATCGGCCGACGAGCCGAGCGACGCGCCATGCATGAACAGCACCGGCGAGCCCGAGCCTTCTTCGAGATAGCGGACTTTCAGCCCGTCGATGGTGACATATTTATCCGCGGTCATTGTGGCGAGATGGGTGTCCATGCTTCCTCCTTAGGGCGCGTGTGCGGTTCTTGGGGCCTATGTTCCGTCGCCAAGGTCCTTCTGGCAACTGGTAATCGTTGCAGGGTTATCCAGCGTCCTTCGACTACGCCTTCGGCTCCGCTCAGGACGAGGAGATAGTGCTACCGGCATCTTCCGATGGTTGATGCCCGATACGATTTCCCTCGTCCTGAGCGTAGTCGAAGGACGCCGGATAGAGTTGCAACGATCAGTAGCCAGCCTTCAGATCGACCACGTCCGTCATTTTCTCGCCGCGCTGCAAGCGGCGAAGATGGTTGCAGATGATCGGCGCGATATCGGCCGGGAATTGGCCGCGCGAGGCATGCGGAATGACGGTGATGCGCGGATGGCGCCAGAAAGGATGCTCGTTCGGCAGCGGCTCTTCGCGGAACACGTCGAGCGTCGCGGCGACTAGCTGGCCGCTATCGAGCGCGGCGATGAGATCAGCATCGACGATTTGCTGGCCGCGGCCGAGATTGATCACCGACGCGCCTTTCGGCATGCGCGCGAAATTCTTGGCGCCGAGGATATCCTCGGTCTCGGGTGTATTCGGCAGAAGATTGACGACGATCTCGCTGCGGCCGAGGAAAGCGGCAAGCTGATCGTCGCCGTGGAAGATCTCGATGCTGTCGAGTTGGCGCGGATGCTTGACCCAGGCCGCGGTCTGGAAGCCGAGATCGCGGACGGCTTTCGCGGCGGCAACGCCGATCGGGCCAAGCCCCATGATGCCGACTTTGCGGTCGCGCGTTTTGAGACGTTTGGGCGAGGCCCACTCGCTTTTTTGTTGCGCGATCAGCAATTCGGGAATCTGCCGGTGATGGCGCAGCACATGAAGGATCACGGTCTCCGTCATCATCTGATCGCCGGCCGGATTGGCAGCGCGCACGACCGGTACGTTCTCGGGGATGGTCTTGTCGCTGAGGAACAAATCTTGTCCGGCGAAAAGAGAGACGATGAGCTTGAGATTGGGCAGCGAGCGCAGCGCATTGTCTGGCATGCGTCCGCAGGCGACAGCGTCAATCTCGGCGCGATCGCCGGCCTCGGGCCAGAATCGCACCTCGAGCTCAGGCATCTCACGAGTAAAACATTCCCGCCAGGCTTGCGGCGGCGCGAAGATCGGGGTCATCAATAAAATCATTGTGAGCCGATTGAGGCAGAAAGCGACCGTGCACGCAAGGCGCGCATTTTCGGGAATTGCGCAAGCGACGCGCTTTCGGCTGGCGCGGCATGCTTTCGGCGATAGACTGAGCGGCAACGCGAATACAGGGAGGAAGCCATGAAATTTCGGGTTGCGCCGGCCATCGCGGCGGCGCTGATGGCGGCTGTTGTGATTGGGACGGGGCCGATTGCCCGCGCCGGCGATATTCCGATCAACCCGACGCTGCAAAAGGTGATCGATGGCGCCAAACAGGAAGGTAAGCTGACGCTATCCTACGCCGCGAACATCCTGGGCGGCGCCGACGGTGCGCGGGCCGGCGCGGCCGGCATCAAGAAGGAATTCGGCGTCGATATCGACATCACTTATTTTCCGGGGCCGTCTTTCGCGCCGATGGCGGCGAAGCTCCTGACCGAGATGCAGGCGGGCCAGCCGTCCACGACCGATCTCTACAACGGCACGGCCGTCGAAGTGACGCCGCAGCTATCGAAAGGCCTCTTCCGCAAGGTGCCGTGGACCGAGCTCTATCCCAGCCGCATCACGTCGCAGATCGCCGAGGCCGATAGCCGCGCGCTGCGCATCGTCACCAAAGTGCCGGGCATTCTCTACAACAAGAAGGTCGCGCCCAAATTCGGCGAGGCGAAGAGCATCCAGGATCTGCTGAAGCCCGAATTCAAGGGAAAGCTCTACACGACACCTTATCTTGCCGGCTTCGACGTGCTCGTGGCGAAAGACGTGTGGGGCTACGACAAGACCGAGCAATTCATCAAGCAGCTCACGCAGAACATCGGCGGCCTTGTCTCTTGCGCTGGCGTTGATCGCATCGCTTCGGGCGAGATCGCGGCGCTCGCACTGTCTTGCTCGGGCTCCGAAGCGCACCTGCCGAAATATGGCGGCGTGCTTGCCGAGAACGTGCTGCTCGATATCGCCAGCCGGCGCTTCGATTATCTCTGCGTGCCGACGAATGCGGCGCATCCCAATGCCGCGATTCTCTTCGCGCTCTATGCCTCGTCACCCGAAGGCCAGATGAAAATCCTGCATGACGGTTTCGGCGCCGAGCTCGACACCTATCCCGAGACGCCGACGCATCAGGAGATCGCCGCACTCGAGAAAAATGGCGCCAAATTCATCGATGTGACGACGGATTGGTACGGCTCGCATCCGGGGATCGAGCAAGACCTCGGCAAGCTGATCAAGATCGTGACGAAGCACTAGGCGCTTAATCGAACCGTCATTGCGAGCGAAGCGAAGCAATCCAGGGATACACCACGATGTTTCCCTGGATTGCTTCGTCGCTACGCTCCTCGCAATGACGGGTTAGCCGATTCAACTGCCGCCGAAGCTTTGCACGAGGCTGCAGGCGACGAGATACCAGCCGTCGACCAGCACGAAGAAGATTAGCTTGAAGGGCAGGGAGATCGTCACCGGCGGCAGCATCATCATGCCCATCGACATCAGGATCGAGGCGACGACGATGTCGATGATGAGGAAGGGCAGGAAGAGCAAGAAGCCGATCTCGAAGGCGCGGCGCAGCTCGCTGATCATGAAGGCGGGAACGACGACGCGCAGCGGGATGTCTTTCGCATCCTCGGCCTTCACATCGACCTTGGCCATGCCGGCGAAAAGGTCGAGATCCTGCTCGCGTACATGGTTCATCATGAAATCATGGATCGGCGCGGCGGTGCGGTCGAAGGCCTGCTGCTCGGTGATCTTGTCGGCCATCAGCGGCGCGATGCCGTTGTCGTAAGAAGCTTGCAGCGTCGGCGCCATCACGAAGCCGGTGAGGAAGAGCGCAAGGCTCACCATCACGATATTCGGCGGCACGGATTGCGTGCCGAGCGCGTTGCGCAGGAAGGACAGCACGACGACGATGCGCGTGAAGGAGGTGACGGTGATGAGGATCGCGGGCGCGAGGCTCAGCACCGTGAGCAGCATCAGAAGCTGAACGATGTGACCGGTCGAAGAGCCGCCTTCGCCCATATCGAGCGTCAGGCTCTGCGCCATCGCCGGCGCGGCCGAGAGCAGCAGCAGAATAGGCGCGGTCCAGCCGATGCGGTAAATCCAAGACTTCATGGCCGTGACCCCGGTAACAAAGTGGCAAAACTAGGCGTCGGCTTTTCGGCGGGCTGATCGGCAGGCGGGATGATGCCCGTCTCGACCACGACGTCGTCGTTGAGGCCGAGGAGAATGAGATGCTCGACACCGTCGCGCTTCAGCAGGACGAGGCGGCGCTTGTTGTCGAGCGAGAGGACTTCCTGGATGCCGAGCCGGCGCTTGCCGCGCGCCGAGGCGAGGCGACCGCCGAAACCCAGACGCTTGGCGACCCAGGCGAGGGCGAAGATCAACGCGACGACGAGGACGAGCGCGCCGAGGAAGCGCCAATACATATCTCCCATCATGGCGCGGACTCGGCCTGCGGCCGTTGATCGGCGGCGAGGAGGTGAAAGAGCAGATCGGCGGCGACCGCGAAGGGCGCGATCGGAACCTGATCGCTGATCTTCAGCGAAGCGAGCAAATCCGCGAGCCCGGCATCGGTCTGGATATTCGTGCCGTGGGCGCGCGCGAGCTCGCGAATGCGGGCAACGATCGCGTCGGCAAGAGGATCAGGGGTGGGTCCGGGCAATGGTTAATCCTTGGGGCTCGTTAAGCCCCGAGAGTGCGGTCGGTATGGTTAATTTTGTGTTGCGCGAGGGTGTTTTTTGCCGGGTCACCGGCAGAAAGTGCCGCGCTTTACGCTTTATTAAGGTAAACGGCCGAGCATGGCGGCATGGATATCGGCCAACTTCCCCTGTTTGCGGCGCTTTCCAAGCGCATGTCGTGGCTCACGGCGCGGCAGACCGTGCTTGCCGAGAATGTCGCCAATGCAAATACGCCGGGCTATGTGGCGAAGGATCTCAAAGATCTCGATTTCAAATCGCTGATCGGCAACCGCCCGAACGGCGGTCCGCTGCAACTCGCGGCTGACCAGCCCGGCCATATCGCGCCGGCAGCGCCCAGCAATCCAGCGCCTGTCATTACGGTCGCCGACGATAAAAGCCTCGACGGCAATGGCGTCTCGCTCGAGGCACAGATGATGAAAGTTTCGACCAACGCAGCCGACTATTCGCTGATCACCACGCTCTACAAGCAGAACATCAGCATGATCAAAACCGCGCTCGGCAGCGGCGGGTCGGGCGGCTGAACGCGAGGAGATGAAAGATGGAACTCGATAAATCTTTCACGGTGGCTTTTGCCGGCATGAGCGCGCAAAGCCAGCGTCTCAAGGTTATCGCCGAGAATATCGCGAATGCGGATTCGACGGCGAAGACGCCGGACGCGGACCCCTATAAGCGCAAGATCATCAGCTTTTCGGACGAGCTCGACAAGAAGATGGGCGTCGATCTGGTGAAAGTCTCGGGCGTCAGCCAAGTGCAGGGTGGCTTCGGCCGGTTGTACGAACCGGGCAATCCCGCCGCCGATCCCAGCGGCTATGTGAAGACGCCAAACGTCAACACGCTCACCGAAATGATGGATATGCGCGAAGCACAACGCAGCTACGACGCGAACCTCAACGTCATCGACGCGGCGAAAGCGATGCTGAGCCGCACGATTGATTTGTTGCGCGGCTAGCTGAGAGAGAGTCGCTACGCTCCTCGCAATGACAGTCTAAGGGGAAGGTAGAGGATCATGGCCGTCAATATGGGAGCCGCCGTCAACGCCTATACGAATGCGGCGAAGATCGCGACCAATGCGCCGCCGCAGGCCAAAGGCGCCGAAAGTTTCGGCAAGATGCTGCAGAATGCGGCCTCGTCCTTCACCGACACCTTGCATAAGAGCGAGCAGGCGAGCATGCAGGCCGTCACCGGCAATGCCGATCTCGCCTCCGTGACGCAGGCGGTGACCGACGCGCAGGTCGCGCTGCAGACCGTGGTCGCGGTGCGCGATCGCGTAATCTCGGCCTATCAAGACATCATCAAGATGCCGATCTGACGGCAGGCAAAAGGTTCGGTAGATGACATCCGTCGACGCTCTCACCATCGCCCGCGAAACGATCATCGTCGCCTTGAAGCTCGGCGCGCCGGCGATGCTGCTGGCGCTCGCCGTCGGTCTCGCGATCTCCTTCTTCCAGGCGTTGACGCAAATCCAGGAAATGACGCTGACCTTCGTGCCGAAGATGATCGTCATTCTGCTGTCGCTACTGCTCTTCCTGCCTTTCATGCTCTCGACGCTGAGCTCTTTCACCGAAAGCCTGATGGGCCGTATCGTCTCGGGGTGAGGTAAGTGAATCTCACTGATTTCCTGCCGAACAACACTTTCGGAGCGCTGCTGATCTTCGCGCGCATCGGCACGGCGATGATGCTTCTGCCGGGTTTCGGTGAGGTCTATGTCCCGCAGCGCTACCGGCTGCTTTTCGCACTGATCTTCTCGGCGCTGCTGCTCCCGATCCTGGCGCCGATTTTGCCGCCCTTGCCGGCGAGCCCGGGGGATCTCGTTGCCGTGCTCGGCGGCGAGCTGATCGTCGGCGCTTTCATCGGCACGTTGACGCGTCTCATCCTGTCGGCGCTACAGACTGCCGGCCAGATCGTCTCGGTGCAGACGGGACTTTCCTACGCGCAGGTCTTCAACCCGATGGAAGCCTCGCAGGATTCGGTGCCGAGCGCGTTCTACGCGATCCTCGGCGTGCTTCTGATCTTTCTCACCAACCTCCATCACCTGATGCTGCAAGGCCTGGTCGACAGCTATGCCGTCTTCGTGCCGGGGCATCTGCCGCCGGTCGAGGATCTGTCGCAGACCGTCGCGCATGCGGTGGAGGCCTCCTTCCGCCTCGCGATCGAGATGGCGGCGCCGTTCATCGTGCTCGGCACGGTATTCTTCATCGGCCTCGGCCTCATCGCACGGCTGGTGCCGCAGTTGCAGGTGCTCTTCGTCACCCAGCCGCTGCAGATCATCGGCGGCCTCCTGCTGATGGGGCTGCTTGCCGCCACCGGGATGGGCTGGTTCCTTCAGGTTTTCGTCCAGCAATTCCAGCTCATCATTCCGAGTTGAGCGATGGCCGAAGAACAAGACAGCGGCCAGCAAACCGAAGAACCATCCCAACGCAAGCTGCAGCAGGCGCGCAAGCGCGGCCAGGTCGCGCAGTCGCGCGAGGTCAACACCTGGTTCATGCTGATGGCCGGGGCGGGTGTCGTGCTGTTCATCGGGCCGACCGCGGCCACCAACATGACGACGACGCTGCGTGCTTTCCTGACGCTGCAGCATTATATCGACGGCGACGGCATCCGCTGGGCCGCCATCGAAGCAACCGTCGGGCAGATCGCTTTCATCCTCTTGCTGCCGCTGCTGATCTTCGTCGTGGCCGCGGCCGCCGGTACGCTCTTGCAAGTCGGCTTGCTCTTTGCGACGGAGAAGCTCGGCTTCGACATTTCGCGCATTTCGCCGCTGGGCGGATTCAAGCGCCTGTTCTCGCCGAAATCCGGGATCGAATTCCTCAAGAGCATCGCCAAGGTCGCGGCCGTCGCCGCCGTGGCGGGCTGGATGGCAATGCCATCGATCGGCGCGCTCGACTACATGATCCGTGAGCCGATCGAATATATCCCGCATGAACTCTACAAGCTGATGCTGAAGCTGCTTATCGGCGTGCTTGCCGTGGTGACCGTGCTGGCGCTCTTCGACTTTGCCTATCAGCGCTTCTCCTTCATGCGCTCGATGCGCATGTCGAAGCAGGAAGTGAAAGAGGAAAACAAGCAGGCGGAAGGCGATCCCGCGATCAAGGCGCGGTTGCGGGCGATCCGCATGAACCGGGCGCGCAAGCGCATGATGGCGGCGGTTCCGAAAGCGTCGGTCGTCATCACGAACCCGACCCATTTCGCGGTGGCGCTGCAATATGAGATGGGCGAGTCCGGCGCGCCGAAAGTGGTGGCGAAGGGCGCCGACCTCGTCGCGTTGAAGATCCGCGAAATCGCTAAGGAGCACGACGTGCCGATCGTCGAGAATCCGCCGCTGGCGCGCGCGCTCTATGCCGGCGTCGAGATCGACCGCGAAATCCCGCCCGAGCATTACAAGGCCGTTGCCGAGATCATCTCCTACGTGTTCCGCCTCAAGGGCAAGCTGCGCCCGCAAGCGCAAGCCGCGCGATAGGTCTCACCACGGAGACACGGGAGGACCGGTTATCGGCCGCAAAGCGGCCTTTAAATTCGTCCCCCGTGTGCTCCGTGTCTCCGTGTTTCATCTTCTTTATGCTAAGCTTCGCTTGATGGATTCGCTGCTCGATTCGGATTACGCGACGCGCGCGCTGCATGTGCCGGCGATGCCGCCGCCGCCGCGGGCGCCGCGTTGGGTCGCGGGCGTCGGCTTGTTCACGCTCGTCCTAGCCGTCGCCGCGGTGCTCTGCGTTGCGCTGCTCTTCGCGCAGTCGGTATCGAATTCGGTCGCCGCGCCGGCCGCGATTGTACTGGCGACCTTGGCGCTGGCTTGCGGCGTTGCCGCGATCGTCGGGCGCCATGTTCATGGCGCGGTAAGCGGCAAGCTCGACCTCCTCAATCAGGCGCTGGCGAGCGCGGCGAATGGGCATCTGATCGTCGGCGCCGGCGGGCAGACGATTTATGCCAATGCCGCGTTCGGACGGTTCTTTCCGGGTCTCGTCGGGCCATCGCTCGATGCCTTGCAGCGCCGAGTCGTCGCCGGCGAAGGCAGTGTCGGCGATTTTGCGAGCCTCCGGCGCGATCTCGAGCAAAAGGGCCG
>DATMZZ010000084.1:0-6628 GCA_035573175.1 Allostellaceae bacterium | reverse complement strand
GCCTAGCATTGGCTATGGCGGGGTTCAATTTGCGTGGCTGTGAAAGCTCCAGAATCGATCGCTCGCTCAGTCGATACGAAAGATCGCTTTGCCTTGAACGCGGCGCTCGCCGAGCGCCTTGGCGACGGTCGCGAAATCGCGCCAGCTGTTTTCCTCAATCTCTGGCTTGAGCGCGCCTTTGGCGATGAGGCCGGCGAGCAGCGCGAGATCGGGACCGAAAGCTTCCTCGGGGCCAGAAGCGAAAGAATGGAAGCTCTGGATCCGCGCATTATTCGCCGGACCGAAATCGCGGAAGCTCAGATTCGTCTCCTCGCCGGAGGAATTGCCGAAGATCACGATCGTGCCTTTCGGCTCGAGCAAGCCGAGCGCGGCTTTGAGCGAGGCGCCGCCGGCGGATTCGAGGATCAGCCAGAATTTGCCCCGCGCTTGTCCGATGTCGTCGACGATGTGCTGTGCGCCGAGCTTGGCGAGCGGCTGGCCGCGTGTGCCGCGTGCGATCGCCGTGACCTCCGCGCCCGAATGCGCCGCGAGCTGCACGGCAAGATTGCCGACGCCGCCGGCCGCGCCGGTGATCAGCACGCGGCGGCCCAAGAGCGGCGCGCCATGGCGCAAGGTGCGCAACGCGGTGAGACCAGCGACCGGCAGCGAGGCGGCCGCAGCGAAGCTCACATTGTCGGGCAGGGCGGCCAGACGATGCGTCGAGATCGCCGCGCGCTCGGCCCAGCCATGCCAATCCATAATGCCGACGACACGCGTGCCTTCCTTGGGACTGCTGCCGTCAGCGGCGGCTTTCACTACGACGCCGCTGACATCCTGGCCCGGCTGCCAGCCTTCCGGGCGGATGCGCATCAAGGTCAATTCGCCGCGGTTCAGCGAGAACGCATGCACCGCGATCAGCGCTTCATGCGCTGCCGGCTTTGGCTCCGCAACCTCACGAAATTCAACGGGAGCTGGGCCTTTCGGCGTGTTGGTCAAGGCTTTCATAAACGTCTCCTAAAGCAGCAAGATGCACTATTCCCGACATAATACCGCCATATTCGCCCGTGATCGTCACGCGCTATCATGACGAGACATCAACACATCCGCCGTGCGGGCCTCGGCGTGCTTGCGCTGAGTGCCTTCCTCGCCCTTCATGCCCGCGCCTTCGCGCAAACCGACGCCGATCCCGGACCATCGCCGCACAACGACAATTGGCGCTCGACCATCCTCGAAGAAAATGATTCGCTCTACTTCAACAGCGACAAGCATTACACCCAGGGCTTGCGCCTCTCTCTCCTGAGCCCGGTGCTGGAGCCCGATGGCTGGACCGACGACGTCTTCCAATTCGTCGGCAAGATTCCGACCGTGTTCGAGAACGACGTGCCATCGCATCGCCGCGTCTCCTGGTTCTTCGGCCAAAGCATCTTCACGCCGAAAAATCTCGACATCAAACCGCCGGATCCGGGCGATCGTCCTTATGCCGGCTGGCTCTATGTCGGCCCGAGCCTCTTGCAGGAGACCGGCAACCAGCTCGAAAATCTCGAGATCGAGGTCGGACTCGTCGGCCCGGGCGCGCTCGGCCGCCAGATCCAGAACGACTGGCACCAATTCATGGGCATCCACCAGGCGCAGGGCTGGAGCAACCAGATCCAGAACGAGCCCGGCGGCGTGATCGCCTATGACCGGTACTGGCGCCTCGGCGTGCCATTCGTCCATTGGGAAGAGGGCGGCGTGCAGGACGGTGTCGACATCGTGCCGATGGCCGGCGGAACGGTCGGCAATGTGTTCGACTATGCGCAGATCGGCGCGCAGCTCCGCATCGGCCATCACCTCGAAACCGATTACGGACCGGTGCGCGTACGGCCGTCATTTTCGGGCACGGATTATTTCAACGGCGAACATCTCGGCGATGATATCGGCTGGTATCTCTTTGCCGGCGCCGCGGGCCGCGCTGTCGCGCGTAACATCTTCCTCGACGGCAACAGCTTCCGCACTAGCGCGCATGTCGAGCACAAGACGTTCGTCGGCGATCTACAGGCCGGTGCTTCTCTCTATTGGAGCGATCATGCCCGCCTCGATCTCAGCGTCATGCGGCGCTCGCCGGAATTCGTCGGCCAGCGCTCGCAGGACGTGCTCGGCACGGCGGCGGTGTCGTTCTCCTGGTGAGGCGCCGCTAATCGGCAGCCGAAAGCGGCCGCGCCACGCTCTCCAGTGATTTCCGCTCGGCCGCGACGCCGATCCAGGCTTCGGTCGCGGCGGCGATCAGCATCAGCGCCGCGCCGCCGAGATAGCCCCACATTAGCGCGTCGCGTGAGCCGGTGGCGATCAGCGCGCCGAACAGCGCCGGCGCCGCGACGCCGCCAATCGCCGTGCCGGCTGCATAAAACAGCGCGATCACGATGGCGCGCACTTCCAAAGGAAAGCTCTCGCCGACGGTGAGATAGGCGGCACTCGCCGCGGCCGAAGCAATGAAGAAGATCACCGTCCAGGCGGCGGTCTGCTGCGCGGCGTCGAGCAGGTTTTGCGCGAAGAGGATCGCCGTCAACGCCATCAGGATGCCGGCCAGCGCATAGGTGAGGGTGATCATGAAGCGGCGACCGATCGTGTCGAAGAAGCGGCCGAGCAGCAGCGGTCCGAAGAAATTGCCGATGGCGAAGGCAAACATGTAGAGGCCGACGCGGCCCGACGGCACGTCGTAGAATTTCGCCAGCACCAGCGCATAAGTGAAGAAGATGGCGTTGTAGAAGAAAGCCTGTGACGCCATCAGCACGAGGCCGAGCAGCAAGCGCTTCGGATAAAGCTTCGCGATGTCACGGGCGACGCGCCATAGGCCGAGAGTCTCGCCGGTTTTAAGGCGGATACGCGGCGCCGGCTCCGCGATCGTCTGGCCGACGCGCGTCTCGATCTCATCGACAACGGCGGCCGCTTCCCTGACGCGGCCATGGATCATCAGCCAGCGCGGGCTTTCGGGCACATGGCGGCGCAGCAGCATGATCGAAAAGCCGAGCACGCCGCCGATCGCGAAAGCGGCGCGCCAGCCGATCTCCGGCGGCACGACATTCGGGTCGAGCACGACCAGCGAGGCGCCGGCGCCGAGCGCCGCGCCGATCCAGAAGGTGCCGTTGATCGCGAGATCCGTCCAGCCGCGGCAGCGTGCGGGGATCAGCTCGTCGATCGCCGAATTGATCGCGGCATATTCGCCGCCGATGCCGAGACCGGTGGCGAAGCGGAATAGCGCAAAGGAGGCGAAATCCCAGGAGACGGCGGTTGCCATCGTCGCGACGGCATAGACGGCGACGGTGATGAGAAAGAGCTTCTTGCGCCCAAGCCGGTCGGTCAGATGGCCGAAGCCGAGTGCGCCGATGATTGCGCCGGAGAGATAAGCGCTCGCCGCGAGGCCGATCTCGGCCTCGCTGATGCCGACATGCTTGTCGCCGGTAATCGCGCCCGAGAGCGAGCCGACCAGCGTTACTTCGAGCCCATCGAGGACCCAGGTGATGCCGAGCGCGATGACGATCAGCCAATGAAAGCGGCTCCACGGCAGGCGATCGAGCCGTGCCGGGATGTCGGTATCGAATTCGCCCTTATTCAATGGAACGGCGCTCAATGCAGTGGCCATACAGCGAGGATTAAGGGCGTGCCGAGCAGCACGACCAGGATCGAGAGCGGCAGGCCGAGATGCCAGTAATCGCCGAAGCGATAGCCGCCCGGTCCCATCACCAGCGTGTTGCATTGATGGCCGATGGGCGAGAGAAAGTCGCAAGACGCGCCGACCGCGACGGCGATGAGCAGCGGATCGCCATTGATGCCGAGCTGCCTCGCGATCGCGACCGCGACCGGGCCCATGACGATGACCGCCGCGGCGTGATGGACGAGCGGCGTCAGCAGCATGGTAATGACGAGCAGCATGGCGATTGTCCCGGGAATCGGCAGCGAAGCAGAAGCATGGCTGATCCAGCTCGCGATAAGATCCGTGGTGCCGGTACTGCGGATCGCCTCGCCGACGGGGATGAGGGAGCCGAGCAGGATGAGGATTGGCCAATCGATCGCGTCATAGACCTCGCGCAGGCTCAAAATCCCAAAGAGGACGCAGAGCACCGCGCCGGTGGTGAAGGCGAGCTCGGGCGGCATCATCTCGGTGGCCGAGGCGATGACGCAGCCGAGGAGGATGAGCGTCGTCACCACCAGCTTGCGCGGCCGGCCGAGCTGCAGATTGCGCTCGGCGAGCGGCAGGCAGCCGAGGCTGGCGAGAGTCTCGTTCATGCCGTCGGCGGGGCCTTGCAGCGCGATCACGTCGCCGGTGCTGAACATCGTGTGGGCGAGGCGCGTCGTCGTGCGCCGGCCGCCGCGGCTCATCGCGACCAGGCTGACGCCATAGCGGCTGCGCAGCCGCAGCTGGACGCCGGTGCGGCCGATCATCGGCGATTCCGCCATGATGACCGCTTCGACGACCACGGTATCAGCGGCTCCGGTGCGGTCGGTCGTCGCTTCCTCCGGCCCGACCAACTCGACGCCCGCGGTCTGGACCACCGATTGCAGATCCTGCGGATTGGATTCCACCATCAGGATGTCGTCGGCGAAAATCCGCCAATGCCGCGCCGGCGTATAGCGGCGGCGCCCTTCGCGGATGATCGCCGTCACGGTGACTGAGCCTTCGCTCGTCTCCTCGATCTCGCGGATCGTCTTGCCAATGAGCGGCGATTTTTCCCGAACGCGTAGCTCGCTGAGGTAATCCTCGACCTGGAAGGGCGCGTCGGTGTCCTGGGCTTTGCCGCGGATCGGCAAGAGCCGCCAACCGAAAGAGAGGAAGGCGATCGCGATCAGCGTGATGCCGAGGCCGACCGGTAGAAAGTCGAACATCTGATAGGGCTGGCCGAGCAGCTCCTGCCGGAGGCTGGAAGCGATGATGTTCGGCGAAGTGCCGATCAACGTCATCATGCCGCCGGCGAGCGAGCCGAAGGACATCGGCATCAGGAATTCGCCGACCGCGCGCTTGTTGCGCCGCGCGACCTGCACCGCGATCGGCAGGAAGATCGCCAGCGCGCCGATATTCTTGACGATGGCGGAGAGGAAGGCGACCGCGCCGGTCAGCGCGCCGACCTGCAGGCTGCGCCGCTGCAGGATCGGGCGCATGAAGCGCACGACTTGCTCGATCAGCCCCGATTTGCCGACAGCGTTGGAGACGACAAGCGCCCCGGCGATCAGTGGCAGCAGCGAATTGCTGAACCCGCTGAAGGCCTTGTTTGCTGGCACGATACCGAAGGCGACGGAAGCGAGGAGCGCGAGCAACGCGACGATATCGAAGCGCAGCCGGTCCCAGATGAAGAGGACCAGCAGCCCGGCGAGGATGGCGAGGGAAATTGCTTGCGGTAGGGTCATGGCGCGGAGAGTGGACCATGCGCTTGCGGCGTTGCCATGGCAGCGAAACGGCAGGCGCCACAAATTCGCCGAACTCCGTCGCCTTTCCCCCCTAATTCGGTCGAGAAACCCTTGTAGCCTCCGGATTCTTCAGAGGCTTGTCCGCATGTCCCGCTCCTTGGCGCCGCTTTCGTTATTCGCATGTTTTCCGCTCCTGTCCTTCTTTCTGGCGGTCGTGCTCGGCGGCTGCGCGGTGCCCTCGGTCGATAGCCTGATCGATCACACACCCAAAGTCCCGCAAAAGGTGGTCGGCGCAAGGGGGCCGCTCTCGCCGGAACAGAGCAAGGCGGTGATCGAGCGGCTCGGCGCGCAATCCGACCTGTTGCAGCGCCATCTCGCGATCGAGCAGGAGGTCGCCGGCTCGCCGCTGTCGGTCGGTAATCGCACGCGGCTCCTCCATGACGGTCCCGAGACATTCCGCGCCATGTTCGCGGCGATGAGAGCCGCGCGGCGCAACATCTTCCTCGAATATTATATCTTCGAAAATATCACGAGCGGTCGCACACATCTCGTCGATCTGCTGGCGGCAAAAGCGCGTGCCGGCGTGTCGGTCGCGGTGATCTACGACAGCTATGGCTCGATCGACACGCCGCAGGAGGCATTCGACAAGCTCCGGGCGGCGGGTGTCCGATTGCTCGGCTTCCACCCGCTCACAGAGGTCAGCGCGATCAATGATCGCGATCACCGCAAGATCCTCGCGGTCGACAATCGCACCGCGATCGTCGGCGGTGTCAATCTCTATACCGTCTATCAGGCGCATCCGCATTCGCGCATGGTTGCGTCCAATGGACCCAATCCCGAGACGTGGCACGATACCGATCTCGAGATCCAGGGTCCCGGCGCGGCCGCGCTGCAGCAGGTCTTCCTCACCCATTGGCAGGACGAGCAGGGCCCGCCGCTCAAACGTTTCGCCAAGCGCGCGCCGTCGGCCAGCGGCAATCAGGCCGTGCGCATCATCGCCAGCGATCACAATGATACGATTCCGCGCTATTACGCGACGATCCTCTCGGCGATCCGCAATGCCGAGAAAAGCATCTGGATCAGCGCCGCCTATTTCGTGCCGACCGAGGACGAGAAGAACGATCTCATCGCCGCCGCCAGGCGCGGCGTCGATGTCCGATTGATGGTGCCGGGCAACAGCGATCAGCCGATGGCGCAAGCCGTCGGCCGTGCCAATTACGGCGATCTTCTCGAGGCGGGTGTCCATATCTTCGAAGAGCAGGACGGCATG
>DATMZZ010000083.1:0-3697 GCA_035573175.1 Allostellaceae bacterium | reverse complement strand
ATGCCGGCGAGCGCCGCCGCCGTTACTTGCAACGAGGTCGCGTTGTTGAAGCGCACGAGGCGCCGCGCTTCCTCCACCGAGAGGCGTGAGCCATACCAATAGGCACATTGGCTATGGCCGAGCAGCAGCACGCCGAGCTCGTCGATACCGTGCTCGATCTCGTCCATCATCAGGCGCTTCGATTCCTGCAAGCGGAAATTCTTGCCCCAGAGCTCGTGCACCGAGAGCACAGCGTCGTCGCAGGGGTGATAGGCGTAATGCACGGTCGGTCGATAGCGCACCTGATCGCCATCGCGATGCGTGTAGTAATCGGCGATCGTGATCGCCTCGGCATGCGTGATGAGGAAGCCGTGATAAGGCCCTTCGAGTGGCGTCCAGCTCCGCACGCGTGTCGCCGCGCCCGGGCGATTCAAATAGATCGCGCAGCCAGTGCCGAATTCGTGTTTGCCGCCGTCGGCTGGGAAATGCCGTTCATGCGTGCCCCAGCCGAGCTCGGCCGGCTGCATGCCTTCGGCGACGAAGCCATCGATCGACCAGGTGTTGACGAACTCGCCCGGCGACTTCGGGATGCGCGCAAGCTGCGTGTCGCGCTCGGCGATGTGGATGACTTTGACGCCGAGTTCGGCGGCGAGCGCAGCCCATTGCTCGCGAGTCTTGGGCTCGGCTTTGAGCCCAGCCTCTTCGGCGAGGTCGAGCAGCGCGACTTTGACGAAATGCTGCACCAGCCCGGGATTGGCGCCATGCGTCACCACCGCGGTCGGGCCGCCCGGACTCTTCGCCCGCAGCGCGAGCGCGTTCTCGCGCAGCGCATAGTTGGAGCGCAGCGAAGGCGAGAGATCGGGATCGGTATAGCCGCCCGGCCAAGGCTCGATGCAGGTGTCGAGATAAAGCGCGCCTTTTGTCCGGCAGAGCTCTATCAAGGCGAGGCTCGAGACCTCGACCGAAACGTTGAGCAGGAAATCGCCGGTGCCGAGTAGCGGCTCGAGGATCGACGCGTAATTCTCGCGGGTCAGCGGCTCGACCAAGAAGCGGACGCCGAGATCCTTCGCCTCTTTCTGGCCGCGATCCTCGGCGGTGACGACCGTCACCTGATTCGCTTTCATATCGATGTGGCGAAGGATCAGCGGCAACACGCCCTGACCGATGCTGCCAAAGCCGACGATCACCAGCCGGCCGCGGAATTTTACAAATTTCGTCGTACGCGCCATTACGATTCCGCTCTAAGGGTGCTGCGCCGCAGTGTCAAGAAAAGTGTTGCAGTGCGAGACAAGGCCGCGAGACTCGGCTATCGAATTGCGCCGGATGTGCTAGATAGATGGCAAATTTATTGCGGTTTTGCCGATCTAACGGAGGCTTCCATGGTGGAGACAAGCGTGCGCAGCGCTCGCTCGTCTATCCTATGAAGATCATCGAGGCGCTCTGGGATTTCTTCGAATAGCCGCTTCGAGGGAGAGAACAATGGCGCAAGCGACGACGCTGAAAGATCAGCCGAAGACCACGGAGGAGACGCAGGAGCTGACCGACGGCTTCCATCTCGTCATCGACGCGCTGAAGCTCAACGGCCTCGACACGATCTACGGCGTGCCCGGCATTCCAATCACCGATTTCGGCCGCATGGCGCAGGCTGCGGGGATTCGCGTGCTCTCCTTCCGCCACGAGCAGAATGCCGGCTACGCGGCGGCCATCGCCGGCTTCCTGACGAAGAAGCCCGGAATCTGCCTTACCGTTTCGGCGCCCGGCTTCCTCAATGGTCTGACAGCTCTCGCCCATGCCACGACCAACTGCTACCCGATGATCCTGATCTCCGGCTCGTCCGAGCGCGAGATCGTCGATCTGCAGCAGGGCGATTATGAGGAGATGGACCAGCTCGCCATCGCCAAGCCGCTCTGCAAGGCGGCGTTCCGCGTGCTGCATGCCGCCGATATCGGTATCGGCGTGGCGCGCGCGCTGCGCGCCGCGGTGTCGGGGCGGCCGGGCGGCGTCTATCTCGATCTGCCGGCGAAGCTCTTCGGCCAGGTGATCGAGGCTGAGAAGGGCAAGAAGTCGCTGGTCAAAGTCATCGACCCGGCGCCGGCGCAGATTCCGACACCCGACGCGGTGAAGCGTGCGCTTGATGTCCTCAAATCCGCCGCGCGGCCGCTGATCATCATTGGCAAGGGCGCCGCCTATGCGCAGGCCGACGAGGCGATCAAAACGCTGGTCGAGAAGAGCGGCGTGCCTTTCCTGCCGATGAGCATGGCGAAGGGCCTGTTGCCCGATACGCATCCGCAATGCGCCGGCGCCGCGCGCTCGACCGTGCTCAAGGATAGCGATGTCGTGCTGATGCTCGGCGCGCGCCTCAACTGGCTGCTATCGCACGGTAAGGGCAAGACCTGGGGCGATGCGCCGAAGAAATTCATCCATATCGATATCGAGCCCAGGGAGATGGACAGCAATGTCGAGATCGCCGCGCCGCTGGTGGGCGATATCGGCTCCTGTGTCGCGGCCTTGATCGAGGGCATGGGCGCGAACTGGCCGAAGCCGCCGGCCGAGTGGACGAAGACCGTCAACGCGAAGCGCGAAGAAAACGTCGCCAAGATGGCGCCGCGCCTGATGAACAACAATTCGCCGATGGATTATCACGGCGCGCTCGGTGTGTTGCGCACCGTCATCAAGGAGCGGCCGGACACGATCCTCGTCAATGAAGGCGCCAACACGCTCGATCTCGCACGCGGTGTCATCGATATCTACCAGCCGCGTAAGCGTCTCGATGTCGGCACTTGGGGCGTGATGGGCGTCGGCATGGGACAGGCGATCGCCGCGGCCATCGAAACCGGTCATCGCGTGCTCGCCATCGAAGGCGACAGCGCCTTCGGCTTCTGCGGCATGGAGGTGGAGACGATCTGCCGGTACGACCTGCCGGTCTGCATCGTCGTCTTCAACAATGGCGGCATCTATCGCGGCACCGACGTCAATGCAGGCGGCTCCGATCCCGCGACGACGGTCTTCGTCAAAGGTGCGCGCTATGACACGATGATGGAAGCGTTCGGCGGTGTCGGCGTGCAGGCGGAATCGCCCGACGCGTTGAAGCAGGCGGTCGAGGCCGCCTTGGCCTCGGGCAAACCCACGCTCGTCAACGCGGTCATCGATCCCGCTGCGGGCAGCGAGAGTGGGCGTATCGGCAATCTCAATCCCCAAAGCGCGCTGAAGAAGAAGTAGGGAAGCGGGCGGCGCTGTATGAGTGCAGTGGCCGCGGTGAATGGATCAAAGGAACAACGGCGGAAGTCTGGAGAGGAATATGGGCAAGGCACTCGACGGCGTTAAGGTTCTCGACTTCACCCATGTGCAATCGGGACCGACATGTACGCAGCTTCTCGCTTGGTTCGGCGCCGACGTCATCAAGGTCGAGCGGCCGGGCGCGGGCGATGTCACGCGCGGCCAGCTCCGCGACGTGCCGGGCGTGGACAGTCTCTATTTCACGATGCTCAATCACAACAAGCGCTCGATCACCATCGACGCGAAGAACCCGGTCGGCAAGGAGCTGATCGAAGGGCTGATGAAGACCTGCGACGTGCTGGTCGAGAATTTCGGCCCCGGCGTGCTCGATCGCATGGGTTTCACCTGGGAGCGCATTCAGGAGATCAATCCGCGCCTCATTTACGCGTCGATCAAGGGCTTCGGCCCCGGCCCCTATGAGGACTGCAAGGTCTACGAGAAT
>DATMZZ010000082.1:0-4041 GCA_035573175.1 Allostellaceae bacterium | reverse complement strand
GCATCGGTCATGACGATGACGCGTTCGTAGCGCAGCTTGCCTTCCTCATAGCGATCGCCGGAGCCGCAGCCGAGCGCGAGAGTCAGATCGGCGAGCTCCTGATTGGCGCGCAGCCGGTCGCTCGACGCCGAGGCGACGTTGAGTATCTTGCCGCGCAAGGGAAGGATCGCCTGGGTGTCGCGGTCGCGGGCCTGTTTCGCCGAACCGCCTGCGCTGTCGCCTTCGACCAGGAACAGCTCGGTGCCGCCGGGCGTCGAGCGGCTGCAATCGGCAAGCTTGCCGGGCAGGCGCAGTTTGCGCGTCGCGGTCTTGCGTTCGAGCTCGCGCTCCTGGCGGCGG
The DNA here is from genome assembly GCA_035573175.1 of Allostellaceae bacterium. Classification (GTDB taxonomy): domain Bacteria; phylum Pseudomonadota; class Alphaproteobacteria; order ATCC43930; family CGMCC-115725; genus CAIKMD01. Next base: position 3,702 of record DATMZZ010000082.1, on the reverse strand, counting down.
CGCTGGCGGTCCTCGGCGCGCTCGATGATCGCATCCAGCAGGCCGCGCGCGCTTTGCGGGTCGTCGGTGAGCCAATGATCGAAACGGTCTTTCAGCGCGCCTTCGATGAGGCGCGCGGCTTCGGGCGAGGCGAGGCGATCCTTGGTCTGACCCACGAATTGCGGCTCGCGGATGAAGAGCGACAAGATGACGACGGCGCCATCCATCACGTCTTCGGGCGCGATCTGCTGCGCGCGCTTGTTGTTGGTGAGCTCGCCATAGGCTTTGAGGCTGCGCGTCAGCGCGGCGCGTAGCCCCGCTTCATGCGTGCCACCTTCGGGCGTCGGCACGGTGTTGCAGAACGAGGCCGAGGCGCCCTCGTGATCGACCGGCCAGTGGATCGCCCATTCGACACGGCCGCTGCCGTTGAAACTCGCTTCGCCGTCGAAAGCGCGCGGCGTCACCGTCTCGCGCTCTTCAAGCAGGAAGGTGAGGTAGTCGGAGAGGCCACCCGGGAAGTGCAGCTTCTCTTCCTGCGGCACGTCTTCTGGCCGCGGCAGCGACGGATCGCACCACCAGCGAATCTCGACGCCGCGGAAGAGATAGGCCTTGCCGCGCGCCAGGCGATAGATCAGCGCCGGCTTGAAATGGAGTTGGTGGAAGATCTCGGGATCGGGATGGAAGCGGATCGTGGTGCCGCGCTTGTTGGCGGCGCCGCCGCTTTCCTTGATCTTCGTCTTCGGTTTGCCGCGGCTGTATTCCTGCGTATAGAGCTTCTTGTCGCGCGCGACTTCGACCGTGAGCTTGTCGCTGAGCGCGTTCACAACCGAGATGCCGACGCCATGCAAGCCGCCGGAGGTCTTATAAGCATCGCCGCCGAACTTGCCGCCGGAATGCAGCATCGTCAGGATGACTTCGAGCGCCGAGGTCTTGGGGAATTTGGGATGCGGATCGACCGGGATACCTCGGCCATTGTCGCGCACGACGACGCTGCCATCGGCATGGAGCTCGAGCTCGATGCGGCTCGCATGGCCGGCGACAGCTTCGTCCATCGCATTGTCGAGCACTTCGGCGACGAGATGATGGAGCGCGCGCTCGTCGGTGCCGCCGATATACATACCGGGACGGCGGCGGACGGGCTCCAGCCCTTCGAGGACCTCGATATCCTTGGCCGAATAGCCCGAACCCGATTTACGGGGGGTGGAAGCGTCAAACAAATCAGCCATGGCACCGACTATAGGAAGCACAAACCGGCCGGACAAGCTACCGGCAGTAGTGATAGAAACAAATATCTACCAGAATTTGTGAGCACAAGAACAAGGAGCGAATGCGATGACGACCGACCATCATATCCCCGCCGAAGGCGAGCCGGCGCTCCGCACCATCGCCATGCCGGCCGACGCCAATCCAGCCGGCGACATCTTTGGCGGTTGGGTCTTGTCGCAGATGGATCTGGCCGGCGGCGTCATCGCTCATCGCCGTGCCCGGGGCCGCTGTGCCACGGTGGCGGTCGCCAGCATGACTTTCCACCTGCCGGTCTTCATCGGCGATGAGGTCAGTTGCTATGCCGAGATCGTCAAGGTCGGCCGGAGCTCGATCACTGTGAAGATCGACACCTGGGTCCGCCGCAACGTCGAGGGCGAGCGCATCAAGGTCACCGAAGGCACTTTCACCTATGTCGCGATCGGACCCGATCGCAAGCCGCGGCCAGTTCCCCAAATCAAGGATGGGCCGGCCGCAACATAACCGTCGCTCACAAGGCTGTGACGGGCATGCGACCCCGGGCTCGGGGCATTCTGTGGTCGCTCATCGGGAGGAGAATTGCATGGACCAAAGGATCATCGATCTCTACGACGATTTCACGCATCGGCATCTCGACCGCCGCCTATTCCTCGAACAGGTGACGAAGCTCGTCGGCTCGAGCGCGCTGGCGATGACAATGATGACGGCACTGCGCTCCGATTATGCGCGCGCGGCGACGATCCCGGTCGACGATCCGCGACTCACGACGCAGAACGTTTCGATGCCGGGCGGCAGTACTCCCGTGAAAGCCTATGTCGCGCGGCCGAAGGGCGATGCGAAGCTGCCGGGGATTATCGTCATTCACCAGAATCGCGGTCTCAATCCGCATATCGAAGATGTGACGCGCCGCGTCGCGCTCGAAGGCTATGTCGCGCTCGGCGTCGATTGCATGTCGGTGCTGGGCGGCACGCCGAAAAACGAAGATCAGGCGATGAAGGATTTCACCAAGCTCACCGCCGATCAGGCGATCGGCGAACTGGTGCAAGCCGTCGCCTATCTCAAATCGCGGCCCGATGTGAATGGCAAGATCGGCACGATCGGTTTCTGTTGGGGCGGCGGCATGGTCAATCGTCTTGCCGAGGCCGCCGGTCCCGATCTCAATGCCGGTGTCGCCTTCTACGGCGTCGCGCCGCCGCTCGATCAGGTGTCGAAGATCAAAGCGGCGATGCTGCTCAATTATGCCGGCTTGGACGAGCGCGTGAACGGGACAAAGCCCGGCTATGAGGCCGCACTCAAAGCCGCGCATGTCGAATACACGGCTTATGTTTATCCGAATGTGAACCACGCTTTCTTCGACGACACGACGGAGCGCTACAACGCGGACGCCGCGAAGCTCGCTTGGGATCGTGCGAAAGCGTTCTTCACGCAACATCTGAAGAGCTAAGGCTAAACGCCTGCTTACCGGACAGGACGCTTGCCGCGGCGTTCTGCCCGGCGCTTTTTCCCTGCATTTTTTCGGAACCATTTCCTTCCAGCCGCCATTGGGGTCGCTAGGGAGGATCAGCATGGTCCGTCACAAGGCGGCATCTTTGTGCCTGCTCGGCCTCGCTGCGGCCGATATTCTTTTTATTGGCGCGGCCGGGATGTGGCCGAAACTGCCGGAAATGCCGCGCAGCCAAATCGTGGTCGTGCCGCTGGAGCCGCCACCACCCGCGCCGCCCGAGACAAAGCCGGCGATCGATACGTCCGCGTTCGATACGGTCCCGCCCAACGAGACCGGCGTCGCCTCATGGTATGGCGATGAATGGCAGGGCCGGATAACGGCCAGCGGCCAGCCATTCGACGATCGGAAATTGACCGCGGCGCATCGCACACTGCCGCTCAACACGCGCGTTCGCGTGACCAACCTCAAGACCGGGCAATCGGTCGAGGTCACGATTACCGATCGCGGTCCCTATACGGATGGGCGCGTGATCGATCTCTCCAAAGCTGCGGCGAAGAAGCTCGGAATGGTGAAAGAGGGACTCGTACCCGTGCGGATCGAAAACGTCGCAGGCTAGCGCGCGGCGAAGACGTGCTCGCCTGCGGCCCAACGCGCGATGAGATTGGGATCGCGGATGATGGCCGCGACGGTCTGGGTCAGCTCGACGATATCGGCTTGCAGGCCGATATCGCGGCAGATGCCGCGAACCGCGGCTTGCTCGCCGCCGCAGAGAAAGCGCAGCACGACATAAACCTCGATCGGTAAAGGGCTTTCGCCAGCTTCGACTTCGCCTGCTTCGATGCGGCGCATCGACTCACGGCAGTTCGTCGCGTCGGGCGACATGAACGAGCGGCAATTGATCGGGCGCGCGTGGTAGGCCGAGCAGTGGTGATCGACGAGCAGCGGGCAGGGCATGCCGGTCATGATGCGGGCATCGTCGTCGAGATCGCGGAAGGCGTCGGCGGCCGCAAGGACCGCGGCGCGGCGCGGATCCGCTT
>DATMZZ010000081.1:0-23978 GCA_035573175.1 Allostellaceae bacterium | reverse complement strand
AGCAATCCGGGCACAGACAGGTTTCGCCCGCGGCCGGCAGCGGCAGGTAAGGCGGCGTCTTGCACCAGCAGTCGCCCGCCGGACTGCAAACAAAGGTCGCGCTGCAGTTCGAGCATCGAATTTCTGCGCCCGCGCTCATGGTATCCGTCTCAAATTGCCGCTCAGTCTCCGCGAAGCTATCTTCTACCCCGTCGGCACCGATTCGGGTGCCGTCTTCCTTTCAGTAACAACCGGTGGAAAGAGATAAAGATGGCATTTGAACTCCCCCCGCTTCCCTATCCCAAGAACGCGCTGGAACCCCACACCTCGGCCAAGACGCTCGAGTTCCATCACGACAAGCACCATGCGGCTTACGTGACCAACCTGAACAACCTCGTCAAGGACTCGCCGATGGCATCGCAGTCCTTGGAGGAGATCATCAAGGCGACGGCGAAGGACGATTCCAAGGTCGGCATTTTCAACAATGCCGCGCAGGTCTGGAACCACACCTTCTTCTGGAACTGCATGAAGCCGAATGGCGGTGGACAGCCCTCGGGCGATGTCGCCGCCGCGATCACCAAGTCCTTCGGCAGCTACGACAAGTTCAAGGAGGAATTCAAGGCGGCCTGCGTCGGCCAATTCGGCAGCGGCTGGGGCTGGCTGGTCGGCGGTGGCGGCGCGCTGAAGATCACCAAGACACCGAATGCGGTTAACCCCCTGTCACAGGGACAGACCGCGCTCCTGACCTGCGACGTCTGGGAGCACGCCTATTACCTCGACTACCAGAATCGTCGTCCTGACTTCGTCGAAACCTTCCTCACTCATCTAGTCAACTGGGATTTTGTCGCGGCGAATCTCGGCAAAGTACGATAATATTGCCGGTGCTGTATGGCTCGATCGGGCCATACAGCACCGCAACGTACATTGACGATCAAGGGGGAACGCTTATGAAAAATCCACTGGATTCGCTCGGGCAGACAATAGTCCTGGGCCTCGTGCTGACAGTTGTCGTCGTCCTACTGATTCACGCCATAGCCTGAGCGGAGGACGCGCCATGCAAGAATTCGTCGCCTTCGACTGGTGGCTGTTCTTCGTTCGTTGGTGCCATATTGCCAGCGGCGTGATGTGGATCGGCCATCTCTGGTACTTCAACTTCACCCAAACGCCGACGATGCCGAAGATCCCGACCGAGCTTCGCCCCGGCGTCGCCAAATACATCCTCCCCGAAGCGCTGTTCTGGTTCCGCTGGGGTGCGATGTTCACGATCATCTTCGGCCTGATCCTCGCCTGGATGAACGGCTATCTGCTCTCGTCGATCAAGATCGGTATCGGCGACGGCAGCACGCACAACACCACGATCGGCATCGGCATGTGGCTCGGCACGATCATGTGGTTCAATGTCTGGTTCATCATTTGGCCGAACCAGAAGAAGAATATCGGCATCACGCCGGCAACGCCCGACGAGATCAAGGTGGCCGCACGGACCGCGGGCCTGGCCTCGCGCGTCAACACGATGCTTTCGATCCCGATGCTCTATTGCATGGCCGGCGTTCACTTCTACTAAGCCGCCAGCCATCGGACGATAACGAAACGGGGCCGCTTGGCCCCGTTTCCATTTTCAGTCCATTGAAACGCGTTCCTAAAGAATCGCGCCCAGCACCGCTTGCAGCGTTTCCATCTTGAACGGCTTTTGCATGATCGGGCTCGTGGCCCATTTCTCGGGCAGGCCGTGCCGGCCATAGCCGGTCGCGAAGACGAAAGGGATCTTCGTATCGATCAGTGATTGCGCGAGCTGGAATCCCGAATCGCCGCCGAGATTAACGTCGAGAATCGCCGCATGCGGGCGATGCTGCGCGAGCACCGCTTCCGCGTCCTTGGCAGAGCCGGCGACCCAAACCTGGCGGCAACCGAGATCGCGCAGCATCTCTTCGATGACTGTGGCGATCATCTCCTCATCCTCGACCACGAGGATATCACGTCCGTCGAATTTGGGATCAGTACCGGCTGGCGTTGCTGGGCTCATCATAGCCTCGCCTGCGGAAAAGGTGCGTTCATTGAGAGATAATGGGTAGCTGCGCGCTTGGTTCCCGCTCAACGCGCCGGCAGCAAGGCGGCAGCGACCAGCCGATCCTCGGCGAGGAGCACGTTATAGGTGCGGCAAGCGGCACCCGTATCCATTGCGTCGATGACGACTCCATGCGCGCGCAATTCCTGTCGGAGCGCCGGCGGCACCGGCAACATGTGCCGCCCACAACCAAGGAGCAGTATCTGAATGCCGGCTTCGATGACCGGTGCCAGAGTCGCTGCCGAAATATCGCCGAGCGACGCGACGGGCCAGGAATGCGTCGCCTGCGGTAGAACAAGGATCGCGCCGTCATAGAAATTGCCGCTGACACGAAAACCGCTCGCACCATAACTCTCGATGACCTGCCGATCTTTTGCGACGAGCGGCGTTACGTCCAAGCTTACGACTTTCCGCGCACGGCCGTTTCACCGGCATCGGCCGATTGGGCGGCGGAGCGCTTGGGACGGATGTAATAGAGCAAGGGAGCGGCGATGAAGAGCGATGAATAAGTGCCGATGACGATACCCCAGAGCATCGCGATCGAGAAGCCGCGCAGCACCTCGCCGCCGAACAGCAGCAGCGAGAGCACGGCCAGTGCGGTGGTGCTGACGGTCAGAATGGTGCGCGACAGCGTCTCGTTGAGGCTCTTATTGATGAGCTCGGAGAAATCCATGCTCTTGTAGCGGCGCATGGTCTCGCGCATGCGATCGTAGATGACGACCGTATCGTTGATCGAATAGCCGGCGATGGTGAGGATCGCGGCCAAGGTCGTCAGGTCGAATTCGATGTGCAACAGCGAGAACAGCCCGATCGTGGTGATCGTGTCGTGCAAGGTCGACAGCATCGCGCCGACGCCGAATGGCCATTCGAAGCGGAACCACACATAGATCGCGATCGCAATGAGCGCGAGGATCGTCGCCTCGGCGCCCGCCTTGATAAGCTCGGCGCCGACCGTCGGCCCGACGACTTCGGTGCGGCGATATTCGAAGGAACTACCGAGCTTCTGCTTGATCTGATTGACCGTCTGTTCCTGAGTCTTATCCGACTGCTCCTGCAGCCTGATGAGGACATCTTCAGGTCCGCCGAAATTCTGCAGTGTCACATCGCGGAGGCCGAGGCTGTCGAGATCCGAGCGCATCTTCGCCAGATTGGCGGGGCCGGTGGTGCTGCGCACCTCGATGATCGTGCCGCCGCTGAAATCGATGCCGTAGTTAAGGCCGTGAGTGAAAAACAATACGATCGACGCAATCGTCATCAAGGCGGACAGGGCGAAGCCGATATGGCGCAGCCCCATGAAGTTGATGTTCGGAATCCGGTGGATGTTGATAAGTGGACGCATCGGATCAGATCGGAATCACTTTTGGTTTCAAACGCCGCAGCCAGGTCACGATGAGCAACCGTGTCACCAGGATGGCCGAGAACAAGGAGGTCAGCACGCCGAGGCTCAGCGTCACCGCGAAACCTTTCACCGGACCCGAGCCGAGCCAGAACATCAACGCGCCGGCGACCAGGGTCGTGACGTGGCTGTCGAAAATGGTGCCGAAGGCGCGCTCGAACCCGGCTTGCAGCGAGGAGATTAGCGAGCGCCCGCCCCTCACCTCTTCACGGATGCGTTCATAGATCAGGACGTTGGCATCGACCGCCATGCCCATGGTGAGCGCGATGCCGGCGATGCCGGGCAAGGTCAACGTGGCACCGAGCAAGGTCAGCCCCGCCAACATGATGCAAAGATTAAAGAACAACGCGATGTCGGCGAAGATGCCGAAGAGCCCGTAGAACAGGACCATGAAGACCACGACGAGGACCACGCCGACGACGCTGGCGAGCGCGCCGGCATGGATCGAATCGGCACCGAGGCCGGGACCCACGGTGCGCTCCTCGAGCACGGTGAGCGGCGCCGGCAAGGCGCCGGCGCGTAGCAGCAGCGCGAGATCGTTCGCCGACTGCACCGTGAAATTGCCCTCGATCACGCCCGCGCCGCCCAGGATCGGCTCCCTGATCACCGGCGCGCTGATGACCTTGTTATCGAGAACGATGGCAAAAGGCTTGCCGACATTCTCCCTCGTTGCATCGGCGAAGCGCCGGGCGCCCGTCGAATCGAATTTGAAGCTGACGACCGGTACGCTGTTCTGGAAGGTCGCCTGCGCATCGGTCAGCGTATCACCGCTTACCATCACGCGGCGACGCACGACGTAATATTGCGTCGGCTGCCCATTGGCCGTGGTCGAGCTCGGCAGCAGCACGTCGCCGGGCGGCAACCGGGCGCCGCGCGCATCTTGCGGCGAGGCGTTCGGGTCGACGAGCTGAAAGGTCATCTTCGCGGTCTTGCCGAGGATTTCCTTCACATGCTCCGGATTCTCGACGCCGGGCAATTGCACGAGAACACGGTCTTCGCCTTCGCGCTGGATCGTCGGCTCTTTCGTGCCGGTCTCATCGATTCGGCGGCGAACGATTTCGATCGATTGATCGACTGCGGAAGTGCGCCGCTGGATCAACGCCGCCGGGTCGGGCGTCAACGTCACCGTCTCGCCGGCGCCAATCTTCACGTCCAACGACGAGTCGATCTTGTTGACGATGTTGCGCACATCGTTCATGCGTCCGTCATCACGCACCGTGAAGCTGACGTGACCCGCAGTGGCGGCAAGATTGCTATAGCCGACCTTCGCGGCCACCAGCTGCGTGCGCACTTCGTCGACAAGGCTGTTGAGCCGCTCCTGCTCGACGGTATTCATGTCGACCTGCAGTAGCAGATGCGAGCCGCCGCGCAGATCCAGGCCAAGCGAGACCTGCTTGCGCAGGAAGCTCGGCCAATGCGCGATGGTTTCCGGCGCGAAGGCGTTCGGCAGCGCGAAGATGAAGCCGAGCAGACAAACGCCGAGGACCAGCGCCAGTTTCCAGCCTTGAAAATAAAGCATTGCGTCGACCTAACGCGTGGGACTGTGGGCGGGCTTAGCGCAAGCCCAACATACGCCGCCACGCCGGCGTCTTCTCTTCGTCCTTGGCGGGCGTCGCGGTGCCGTTATCGTCATTGGCGGGCGCGTCGCTGTCCTTGCTCTTCGCCTCCTTCGCCGGCTCGGTCTTGGCGAGCACCTGCGAGATCGTCGAACGCACGGCGCGGACGCGGACATTATCGGCGAGGTCGATCAGAACCTCTTCGTTGCTCACCACTTTAGCGACGGTGCCGATCAGGCCGCCGGCGGTCACGACGCGGTCGCCGCGACGGATCGCATCGAGCATGGAGCGCTGCTGCTTCGCCTTTTGCTGTTGCGGGCGGATGAGGAAGAAATAGAAAACGACGAAGATCAGCGCCAAGGGCGCGAGCTGGACCATCATGCTGGAGGCATCGCCGCCGCCAGCGGCCGCCTGCGCATAAGCGGGCGTAATCAGCATCCTCCAACTCCTTCGTGCCAATGGGAAAAGGGCCGCGGCTCGGCCCCCGCAAGCCGTGGCGCATTCCTACTGGATGGACGCATAAAGCGCAAGTAACACAATGGCTTTGCGGCCGAAGCGACGCTCGCTATCATGGCGTTAATCTTGTGGAGGCGGCGATGAAAACCTTTATGTTTTTGGGCTTTGCGGCCCTTCTTCTGGCAGGTTGTACGGACACGATCGTCATGCGGGGGGCGAACGGGCGGCAGGATGTTTGCGAGTATAGCCTGATGTATCGCTCGCTCCATCAATGTGTTGCGAGCGCCGAGCAAGACGGCATGACCATGGCCAACGGCCCGGCCTGGTGGACGTTCTATCGCTGATTTCGTTAGTCGTTAGGGTGTGAGAATGAGCGAGAGCGCGAAGCTCGAGGAACTGCTTCAGCGCATCGCGACCGCGCTCGAGCGTCAGGCCCCTGCCGCGGCAGCGCAGAACGATCTCAGCGCCGCCGATGCCTTCGTCTGGCATGCCGATCGCGGCTGGCTCGAGCCGGTGAAAAGCGTCAATCGCGTCGAAATGGTGCTGCTCCAAGGCATCGACCGGGTGCGCGACATCCTGCTCGACAATACGCGGCGCTTTGCTCAGGGATTGCCGGCGAACAACGTGCTGCTCTGGGGCGCGCGCGGCATGGGCAAATCCTCGCTCGTGAAGGCGGCGCATGCGACGGTGAATGCCGAGAAGAAAGGCGCCCTGGTCCTCGTTGAAATTCACCGCGAGGACATTCCGAGCCTGCCCAATCTCCTCAGCCTCCTGCGCAACACGAAGCGCCGCTGCCTGCTCTTCTGCGACGATCTCTCCTTCGACAATCAGGATACGAGCTACAAATCGCTGAAGGCAGTGCTCGAAGGCGGCATCGAAGGCCGGCCCGACAATGTCGTGCTTTACGCGACATCGAACCGGCGGCACCTTCTGTCGCGCGACATGATCGAGAATGAGCGCTCAAGCGCGATCAATCCCGGCGAGGCCGTCGAGGAGAAGGTTTCGCTCTCCGACCGCTTCGGTCTCTGGCTCGGCTTCCACGCCTGCGACCAGCAGACCTACCTGGCGATGGTCGAAGGCTATGTAAAGCATTTCCATCTCGACTATCCTGCGGACAAGGTGAAGGCCGAATCCGCAGAATGGGCGATCACCCGCGGCTCGCGCTCGGGCCGGGTCGCGTGGCAATACGTCCAGGATCTCGCGGGAAGGCTCGGCAAAAAGCTCGACTGAACCTGACTCGACTGAAGGGAGCGAAGCGATGGCGACGACATCGGATTACGCGCAACTAACGAAGGTCGGTCCCGGCGCGCCGATGGGCAAGCTGCTCCGGCACTATTGGATTCCCGCTTGCGCCTCGAATGAGATCGTCGCCGACGGCTCGCCGTTGCGGCTGATGCTCCTCGGCGAGAAGCTCATCGCCTTCCGCGACAGCAACGGCCGTGTCGGCGTCTTCGATCATCGCTGCCCGCATCGCGGCGCATCGCTGTTCCTCGGGCGCAATGAGGAATGCGGCTTGCGCTGCGTTTATCACGGCTGGAAATTCGATGTCGACGGCAATTGCCTCGACATGCCGAATGTGAGGCCGCGTCATTCCTTTGCCGGCAAGGTCAAGGCGAACGCCTATAAGGCGCTCGAGCGCAATGGCCTGATCTGGGTCTATATGGGCGAAGCCGCGGAGGCGCCGCCCTTCCCCGCCCTCGAGCCGCTACTGCTGCCCGAGGCACAGCTCAAGACGCGGTGGGCGCAACGTCATTGCAATTGGCTGCAGGCGATCGAGGGCGATATCGACACATCGCATTTCGGCTTCCTGCACGAAGGCAAAGCCGCGGCGGACGATTATCCGGCGACATCACCGATCCGCTACCGACTCGAAGATCGCGCGCCCGATTACAATTGCATCGAGACCGACTGGGGCACCATGTACGCGGCCTATCGCCCCGCGACTCCGGGCAATCTCTATTACCGAGTCGCACATTACCTCTTCCCGTTCTGGACAATGATCCCGAATGCCGCTTTCGGCACCAATCTCACCGCGCGCGCTTGGGTGCCGATGGACGACACGCATACGATGTTCCTGCAATGCTCCTGGGACACGACGCTGGAGAACCTCGCGAAAAGCGATCGCGTGCCCGGGCTCGGCCTCAATTTCCATTACCAGCCGAATTCGACGGATTGGTACGGCCGCTGGCGCCTTGTCCCCGATGAGAGCAACGATTGGATGATCGATCGCGATCGGCAGCGCACATCGACCTATACCGGTATCGACGGCGTGCATCTCCAGGATCAGGCGATCACCGAGAGCATGGGCGAGTGCGTCGATCACAATAACGAGCATCTCACCATCGGCGATCTGATGATCACGCGCACGCGTCAGCGCATGCTGAAAGCCATGCGCGATCTCGCCGAACGCGGCGTCAAGCCGCCGGGCGCGGAGAACGGCGATATCTTCCTCGGCGCGCATGGCGGCGATTTCGTCGCGCCGGAAAATATCGATTGGCTGGAGACTTACGCCAATCAGGTCAAGGCTTCGGCCAACCCAACCGGCGCGCTGCGCGTACCGCCGCTGGCGGCGGAGTAACGCTCCCCGCCGCCTGCCGTCTCGTTTTAGGTTTTGGACGAGCTGATGCTCTTCACATCGCCGTTGATTTCGCCGCCATCTTCGATGTGCAGCTTGCCATAACGAACCGTGCCGCTGACGCGGCCCGTGCTTCGGATCAGCAGATTTTCGCGTACCGTAAGCGAGCCATCATAGTGGCCGGAGATTTCAGCCCCCGTGATTTCAGCCGCCCCTTTGAACGTGCCATTCTCGGTCACTTCGACTGTGTGGCAATCTTCGAGCTCGGCCTCAACCTTGCCATCGATCACCAAACGGTCGCAGAACGAGATCTTGCCGTTGAGTGAAATGCCGCGACCGACGGTTAACCGCTTGGTTTCGTTCTTCGCATCGTTCTTGTTGTCACGCGGTGTGACCATCGGCGTCGGTGTTGGCGGTGTTACGCGCGACACCGAAATCGTCGCCGGCTTCTCCGTCGGATTGGGCAGCACTGCTGTTGTGGTGCCGCTCAGATCGGAAAGCGGCGTCACGGTTTCGTGAATCCGATTGTCCGATTTCTGTTTGGCATCCTTCTCGCGTGCAAACATCGTGATTTTCCCCTACTCGTGTTTCAGCCACTGCAGGAAAAAGATCTTGCCATCAAAAAGGGCGCAAAAGAGCTTATCACGATCGCAGCGAATGCAACCGTGAATTTTACGCTTGCAATTTTTTACGCGAGGAGTTTAGCGGCAAGCCAGCGAATAATTGTCGGATTCGTATCCGGCGTATAACCCATATGGCCTACTGGATAGAAGCGCGCTTCCTTCGGATTGCCGTGCTCCAGCAGCAGATGCATATCCTCGATTGGGAAGATCGTGTCTTGCGTGCCGTTGACCAGCAGCAACTGTGTACAAGCCTTATCGAGGATACCTTGCCGCAAGAGTGACAAGCGCGGACAGAACTCGACCCAGTCGTCGAAGCCATCACGACCGAAAGCACTGGCAAGGGTCTCGGCGAGCTCGAAAGCATAAGAGCCGTGCTGTGCTTTCTCGATCCATTCCGGCGTGAAAGCAAGATGCGCACAGCCGCCTTGCGCGACGACCGCGGCCAAGCGATCGCGATGCGTATGCGCGACCTTCGCCGCCCAGTAACCGCCGGTGCTGCCACCCCAGGCGCCGATACGCTTTGACTCGATCTCGGGCCGCGTCGTGCACCAATCGAGCACGGCATCCCAGAGCCGCTCGGCGTCTTCCGAACCTTTGAGCGGCGCATCGCCGGTTCCCGGCATGTCGATGAGCAACAGCGATAGGCCGGCAGCAATCACCGGCTCCCAGATCTCGGTGCGGTCTTCCTTGAAGGTGTCGATGCCCGCCCACATGATCAGCAGCGGCCGGCGCGTCTCGTCGCCGGGACGGCGAATGAGATAACCCACCGAATGGTCGCCTTCGCCCGGCCTGCCCTTGAACGGAATCTCAACGCGCTCGAAACGGTAAGGCAGATAGCGCAACGCCGCGCGATACATCTCTTGCGATTTGCGATAGGCGGCGCGCTTGCCCGCGGAATTCGTCGTCGGAAACCGCGCCATGCGATAGAGGCCGTAGGCGTGGAAATAATGATCCTTCGCCGCGCGCTCGTCGCCCTTTGCCTCCGCCTCGCGCGCCAGCTTCTCGAAGGGCTCCGCCGCCGCGCTGTAAGCTGCGGCCCATTGATCGCGATCGAGAGACGTGAGCTTCGCGAAGACGCCTTGATGATCTTCGTATTTCGTGAAGACCATCGGATGCAGCGCACCCTTGGCATGGGGCTGCCAGAACTCCCACAACTCGTCCATCGATCGCGTGTAACGCTGCATGATATCTCCCTCTCCGCGCGCATCATGCGGACGCGACGGCAGGAGCGTCAATGCAGGTCAGGCGGCGGCTACGCTTTTCGCCGCACCGAGCGGCAGGCGGATGACGACGCGCGTGCCGCCTTCGGCACCGCCTGCGATCGTGATGTCGCCGCTGTGATTCTCGACGATCTGCCTCGCCGTCGCAAGGCCGAGGCCGGTGCCGAAGCTGCGCGTGCTGAAGAGAGGCTCGAAGACGCGCGGCAGGATGTCGGGCGGGATACCCGGTCCGGTGTCGGCAATTGCGATCTCGACCTGCTCGCCGATCGCCGTCGAGACAATGATCCGCCGTTCGGCGAGATCCGGCGTCTCGACTAAAGCCTCTATTGCATTCTCGAAAACCTTTACGACTGCGCTGCGCATGCGATCGGGGTCGATCAACACCACCGCGCACGGCGCGCTGAGCCCGTATTCGATGGCGACAAGTTCCGGCATTTTCTGATCGTTGAGCACTTGCTCGAGCCAGGGATCGAGCCGAATCGGCGACGGCACGGGATCGCGCGAGCCCGCATAGTCGAGCAGATCGCCGATGATCCCGTCGCAGCGATCGACCGCGCGATAGGCGCGGCTCATTTGCCGCGCGATATCGAGACCCTTCATCGTCGCCGCTTCGCCGATCGCATGCACCGTGTTCCGGATGGTGCTCAAGGGGTTGCGCAACTCGTGCGCGAGCGACGACGTCAGCCGGCCCAGCAGCGACAACCGCTCCTGCTGCAAGAGCTCGACTTCCATCGCCGCGCGGGCGCGTTCCGCTTCGGATTTCTCGGCCTCAATTTTGAGCTGCCGTTCGGTCAGGGCCGAATATTCGTCGCGTAACACTTGGTGTGCGTGCGCGGTGAAACGGCGCTCGCGATCGATTTCGTCATAGGCGGTCCCCACCAACGACAGCAGCGTATCGAGGTCCAGCTTGCCGTCTGAACTGGCTTGCTGGGCCTGCCGAAGCTGACGTTGCAACAGCTTGTGCATCTCACCCTTCGGCGAAGGTGGTGATGGTCATCGTCTGGTTGTGGAGATCGCAATACGGCAAGCCGTCCATCGGCGCGATCTCGCCATAGGAATAGAAGCCGGTGGTGCGGCAGCTTTTGCCCAAAACATCGGCGACCGCCTCGACCTCATCGGCGATGCGCTGGCCCAAGAGCAGCTTGCGGCCAATGCAGCTCACGAGGATCGCGAGCTTCGCATCGGGGATGATTGCGTGCTCCGCGGCACGACCGGCGCCGGCGATGAGATGATCGAAATTGCCGAGCATCACTTGCGCGACCTGCCCTTCCGGCATCGAACCGGCGAAGATCATCGCCTTCTTCTCTTCATCGACGCCGACCACGGTACGGACAAGGCTCCAATCCGGCTGGTCCTTTGGATGGATGCGCAGCGGGAAGAGCAGCGCGCTGGCCGGCAGGTTAGCGGCTTCAGCACCGAGATATTGTTTATAAAGATCAAGCGCCGGCTGGCCATCGAGATCGAACAACGTGTTGCCGCTCGAGCGCGTGATGATGCGCTTGGTGCCGACCGAATCCCAGCCGCCAACGCTGCCGTGACCGATGCGGATCTTTTCGCCATAGAAACCGATGGCGACCACACGGCCGGGCTCGGGATTGGCGTTGAGACCGACGCGCGTCGTCTGGAAATTGGGCCCATCGCCGGCAAGACCCCCGGTCATGCAAATCTCGCGGCCGAGCAGATGCTGGATGCCGGCGACCAGCTCGGTGCCGTTCACATTGGTGCCGTCGGAGAGGACGAAAACATTGCGCAAGCCTTGCGACGGCAAGGCCGCGCCGAGCCGCGTGCCGATCTCGAACGAGCTCTTACCCGGAGCCGTCACATCGACGGCAAACTTCACCTCGGTCGCATCGAACGCGATCGCGGTGGCGATCACCGAGCCGTCATGGACGTCGATCTCGGCAATCTCGCCGCCGGTGGTGCAGCCGATCAGCGCGGCATCGGGATAGAAGCCGCGTAGCTCGGCGAAGCGCGCGCCGTCATCGAGCGTGCCGGGCGCCGCGAAATAGAGGACGAGCGACGGTGCGGTGCAGGCATCCTCACCCAGCACGCGCCAACCGTGACGTTTCTGCCAAAGACGCTGTTCGACTTTCATGGAAGACCCTATTCAAGGCTGTCTCCAGGAATTCTCCGCTTACGGGTTTAACGGATGGTAAACCACCGCGACGTCAAACGATTGATATATTTGTCAGAACTGTGACATTTCGCCGGAAATGGCGGTTCAGCGGGCGCTTGCCTGAATGCTTGGGAGCAAGCTCGTGGGATCGATCGCGCGCGTTCCCCGGCGGATTTCGAAGTGAACCTGCGGGCTATCGACCGTCCCGGTCGACCCGGCCTTGGCGATTTCCTGGCCGCGCTTCACCACCTGGCCGCGCTTCACCAGAAGCTGCGAATTATGCGCATAGGCGGTCATGTAGCCGCCGGGATGCTTGATCAGCACGAGGTTGCCGTAGCCGCGCAGCTCGTTGCCGGCATAAGCGACGACGCCGGCGTCAGCGGCACGGACCGGCTCACCCCGTCTCGCCGCGATGTTGATGCCGTCATTATGCGCGCCGTTGGGGCCGGTGCCGTAGCGCTCGATGATCTTGCCCTGCACCGGCCAATCGAAGCCCTTGCCCGTACGTGCCGGTGCCAGCCTCGTCGGCTCGGGCGGCGGCGCGGCTGATGCTTCTCGCTGCCCGCTCGGCTGGCCGGGCTTTTCCGGCGGCGCACCTGGCACAACGGCCATCCCGTTGTCGGGCTTCGGACCCGGCGCCTCCGGCGTTTCGGCGTTATCAGGCGCAGCGGCCACGGCCGTCGTCGATTTATCGGGCGGCTCGACCGAGGCAGGCAGATAAAGCGTCTCGCCCGCGCGTAGCGCATAGGGCGGATCGAGGCGATTGAGGCTCGCCAGCGTGCTGACTTCGACACCGTAGAGCCGCGAGATGCCGTAAAGCGTGTCGCCCTGCTTCACCACATGAAAGCGCTCTTGCGGCAAGTCGAGCGTCGTGCCAGCCGCGACGCGGAAGGGCGGATCAAGGTGATTGGCGTCGATGATTGAGCGCAGCGGCACATCGTAGCGCCGCGCGATGGTGTAAAGCGTGTCGCCTTTGGCAACGGCGATCTGGTTCGGATGCGGCAGATGCTCCTGCGGGACCAGGGCCGGCGGCGGCGCGGCGGCTTGAGGCTTGGTCTCCGCGCCGGGAAAGGACAAAGGCGCGGGCGGACCGTGGCGCGTGCAACCTGCAAGCGCCGCCGATACGATCACCGCGATGACTGCCGCGAGCGGCCCCGAACGCGTCATGGCACAAGTTTATGCCATGATGGGCGAATCGCCGACAACTCGCGTTAGCGCGTAGTGCCGCCGCGCGGCAGTCCTGCGACCAGCGGCACGAAACGCACCGGGCACAGATCCTCGCTCTGCCAGCCTTCGGCCGTGCGCTGCAGCCGCATCAAGGTCTGGTCGCGCTTATCCTCGCCGATCGGCGCCACCAGAATGCCCCCTTCGCCCAAACTCTCCATCAGCACATCGGGCAGATTGGCCGCGGCGGCGGTGACAATGATGCGATCGAAGCTTGGCTGTTCGGGCCAGGCCTTGGTGCCATCGCCGAAGCGCACTGTGACATTATTGATACGCAGCTCTTGGAAGAGCTGCTCCGCCGCGCTCGCCATGGCGCGATGGCGCTCGACCGTAAAGACGCGACGCGCGAGCTGCGCCAGCACCGCCGCCTGATAGCCCGAGCCGGTACCGATCTCCAAGACCATATGCCGGTTGGTCACTTCCAGCGCCTGCGTCATCAGCGCGACGATATAGGGCTGGCTGATCGTCTGACCGTGGCCGATCGGCAGTGCGACATTCTCGTAGGCGCGATCGCGGAAGGTTTGCGGCACGAATTTCTCGCGCGGCACGCGCGCGATCGCCTTGAGCACGCGCTCGTCGCTAATGCCTTCGGCGCGCAATTCATCAACCAGCCGCACCGCCTTCGGATCGCGCACGCTCATCGTCGCCGCTTCCTCGCGTCAGGCTTGGCAAAGGACTGGCGCAGGTGGCCGAGCGCGCGGCGATTGGTGAGATCGAGGAAGATCGGCGTTACCGCGACATAGCCTTCGGCGACGGCGCGGACATCGCTGCCGGGACGCGTCTTCGCCTCATCGCGTTGTGGCCCGATCCAGTAATAAGGCCGGCCGCGCGGATCGACGCGCTCGACGAGGTGATCGCCGATCTTGCGCCCTCCCTGCGCTGCCGGAAGGATACCTTTCACCTGCGCCGGCTTCAGTTGCGGGAAATTCACATTGTAGAAGGAGTCCTGCGGCCATGGCAGCGCGGCAAGGCAGCGGATAACCTTTGGTGCCCAATCCTCCGCGGCCGACCAATCGACCTTACGATCATCACCAATATGCTGGCTGAGCGCGATCGCCTTGAGATCGAGCAGGCTCGCTTCCATCGCCGCGGCGATCGTGCCGGAATAGGTCACATCCTCGCCCATATTGGCGCCGCCATTGATGCCCGAGAGCACGAGATCGGGCCGCTTCTGATCCTTGAGCACGGCATTAATGGCGAGCAGCACGCAATCCGTCGGCGTTCCGTCGACGGCGAAGCGGCGCGGCCCGAGCTGGCGCACGCGCAGCGGCCGCGTCAGGGTCAGCGAATGGCTGGCGCCACTTTGCTCCTGCTCCGGCCCAACAACCCAAACATCCTTGCTGAGACTCTGGGCCACGCGCGCCAGCAGCTTGATGCCCGGCGCTTCGATACCATCATCGTTGCAAACGAGAATACGGGCGTGCGCGAGATCGATTCCGTCACCCATCGGGGCGCAGAACCTCCACACCCCCCATATAGGGCCGCAGCGCCGGCGGAATTGCGATCGAGCCGTCTTCCTGTTGGTGGTTCTCGATCACCGCGATCAGTGTCCGCCCGACCGCAAGGCCGGAGCCGTTGAAGGTGTGGACGAAGCGATTGCCCCCTGCCTTTTTGTTGGGGCCCTCTTTCGGCTTGAAACGCGCATTCATCCGCCTCGCCTGGAACTCGCCGCATTGCGAGCAGCTCGAAATCTCGCGATAGGTGTTCTGTGCCGGCAGCCAGACCTCGATGTCGTAGGTCTTGCGCGACGCGAAGCCCATATCGCCGGTGCACAGCAGCATCACGCGATACGGCAGATCGAGCCGCTTGAGGATCTCTTCGGCACAAGCGGTCATGCGCTCATGCTCCTCATGCGCCTTGTCGGGATGCGCGATCGAGACGAGCTCAACCTTGTTGAACTGATGCTGCCGGATCATGCCGCGCGTGTCCTTGCCAGCGGCGCCCGCTTCCGAACGGAAGCACGGCGTCCAGGCCGTGAAGCGTAGCGGCAGTGCCGTCTCATCGAGGATCTCGCCGGCGACGAGATTGGTCAGCGGCACTTCGGCGGTCGGAATGAGCCAGAGACCGTTCGTCGTGCGGAACAGGTCTTCGGCAAATTTCGGCAACTGGCCGGTACCGAAAGCGGTGTCGTCACGCACCAGCAGCGGCGGCGCGACTTCGGTATAGCCGAATTCCCGCGTGTGCAGATCGAGCATGAAGGCCGCCAGCGCGCGCTCGAGCCGCGCGAGCCCACCGCTCAACACGACGAAGCGGGCGCCCGAAATTTTGCCGGCGCGCGCGAAATCCATCTGCCGCAAGCCTTCGCCGAGCGCGACATGGTCTTTCGGCGTGAAAGAAAAATTGCGCGGCATACCGTGGCTGCGGACCAGCTTGTTATCGTGCTCGTCCTTGCCGTCCGGCACATCGTCGAGCGGCAGGTTCGGGATGCCGGCGAGTAGCGCATCGATCTCGGTCTTGAGACGGCCGGCCTCGGTTTCGAGCCGCGCCTGCTCGTCCTTGCTCGTGGCGACCTGCTGCATGATCGCGCTCGCGTCGCCGCCCTTCGCCTTCACCGCACCAATCTCGCGCGCGAGCTTGTTGCGCTCGGCTTGCAGCGTCTCGGCCTTGGTCTGCGCCGCGCGCCACCCCTTATCGAGCGCAAGAATTTCCGGCGATTTCGCCGGCAAGCCGCGCCGCGCGAGGCCATTATCGAAAGCGGCGGGGTCGTCGCGAATGGTCTTCAGATCAAACATGGCTCGCCACTATAGATCATTCATCGGGCTTCGCGGCAGCGGCCTCTTCTTCAGCCTCGCGTTTGGCGCGCTGTTTCTCGACCAGTTTGCATGACCAGATCGAAATTTCGAAAAGGAGCATGAGCGGCAAGGCGAGCGAGACCTGGCTGAAAATGTCGGGCGGCGTCAGCACCGCCGCGGCGACGAAGACCAGCACGATGGCATAGCGCCGTTGCTTGGCGAGTCCCGCCGCGGTGACCAGCCCCACCCGCGCCATCAAGGTGAGCAAGACCGGCAGTTGGAAAGCGAGACCAAAGGCAAGAATCAGCCGCATCACGAAGGTGAGGTACTCGCTCACCTTCGGCTCGAGGTCGATCCGCAGCGTGCCGTCGCCGCCCGGAGAACCGAAGCTCAGGAAGAACGGATAGGCGACGGGAAAAATGAAGTAGTAGACGAGCGCGCCGCCCATGATGAAAAGTACGGGCGTCGCGAAGAGATAGGGGAGAAAGGCCCGCCGCTCCTGCTTGTACAGTCCGGGCGCGACGAACATCCAGATTTGGCTCGCGATGATCGGAAAGGCGAGGCAGAACGCGGCCCAAAAGGCGACCCGCAGATCGGTGAAGAACGCTTCGGTCACATCCGTGAAAATGAAATGACCGCCGCCCTGCTTATGGAGCACGTCGGCGAGCGGCTGGGCGAGGAAATTGTAGATGTCCTTGCTGAAATACCAGCACGGAAAGAAGGCAACGATCAGCGCGAGGATGGAATAGATGAGCCGCTTGCGCAGCTCGATCAAATGATCGAGCAGCGGCATCCGCCCTTCCTCGAGCTCTTCCTCGCGATCGGTCATTGCTTACGACGTATGCTTCTCGGGCTCGGGCTCGGGCTCGGCGGCGGGCTTGGCGTCGCCCTCCTCAGCCACCGTCTCGGTCACCTTCTCTGGCTCGGCCGGTGCCGATGATGGCAACACCGCCGTCTCCGCCGGCTTTCTTTCGAGCTCAGTCCGCTCGACCGGCTTCACCGGATCGGCGAGCGGATTGCTCAGCACCGGCTCGTCGAGCGAGCGCTGCAAATCGCCCGTGGGATCAACCACCCGGCGGATTTCGTTCTCGACATTGAAGCTCGAAGCACGATCGATATGCCGCTTCACCTCGTCGAGCTCGGCCTCGCGCACCATCTGATCGAGGCTGCCCTGGAATTCGCGCGCAATCGCCCGCGCGCGCCGCGTCCACTGCCCGACGGTCCGCATCACGCGCGGCAAATCCTTCGGGCCGATGACGACCAGCGCGACCACGGCGATCAGCGCGAGTTCCGACCAGGCGAAATCGAACATCGACTATTTCACTATCGTCTCGGACGAGTCAGGCGCGGATCATGGCAGAAGGAGCCTTCTGCGGCAAACGCCGGGCCTAGGCCGCGTTGTCGCTATCGCCCTCATCCTCCGGCGGCAATGCCTCTTCATCCGCCTCGCTATCCTCGTCCTCATCCTCATTCTCGCCGGGCACATCGGGCAGCCGCTCCTCGGCGGGAACACCGATGGTCTCGGCGAGGGTCATATCCGGCCGTGGCCCGATCAAGCCAGCGGCGCGCAGCTCATCGATGCCCGGCAGATCGGTCAGGCTGGCGAGACCGAAATGCAAGAGGAAGGCTTCGGTCGTAACCCAGGTCACCGGCCGGCCGGCCGTCTGCTTGCGGCCTTTGGGCACGATCCAGCCCGCTTCCATCAGCGTATCGAGCGTGCCTTTGCTAATGACGACGCCGCGGATTTCTTCGATCTCGGCGCGCGTCACCGGCTGGTGATAGGCGACGATCGCCAGTGTCTCGATCGCGGCGCGCGACAATTTACGCGCGACCTTCTGGGTCAGTTTGAGGCGCGGCGCGAGATCGGGCGCGGTGCGAATGGTCCAGCCGCCGCCGACATGCACGATGTTGACGCCACGCGGTGCATAAAGCGCCGTCAGCTCGTCGAGCAGCGCCGCAATATCGGCGCCTTCCGGCAGCCGCTGCCGCATCGCGTCCAAATCCACGGGCGATGGCGACGCGAACAGCAACGCTTCGAGCAGCCGGAGATCGTCGCTCGACACGGTCACGGAATCGTCGGCAGTGGTATCAGCCATGGTCTCGTCGGAATTCATGGTATCGGGATCTGTCAAACTCATGGGTTCTCATCCGGCAGGCTGCGCAGATAGATCGGACCGAAAGGTTGGTCCTGGCGAAGCTCAAGCTTGCCCGAGCGGACCAACTCAAGCGTCGCGGCGAAAGTGGCGGCAACGGCGGAGCGATGCACCAGCCCCGGCTGCAAGCCCGGGGGCAGGAAGCTGACTAGCGTGCGCCAATCCGGCATCCTGCCGAGAAGCCGGCCGAGGCGTTGCAGCGCGTCGTCCATCGAATAGAGCTCCGGCGCGTCGATATGGAGCACGCCGGATTCTTTGCGCGATTTCTGCTCGCCATAGGCTTTGAGCAGATCGTAGAGCGTCGCCTCGTAGACCGGGATAAGCACACGCGGCAGACCTTCCGGCGCCCCACGCGTGAAGACATCGCGGCCGAGGAGATCGCGCGCGAAGAGCCCCTGCCCCGCCTGCTGCATGGCTTCGAGGCGGCGCAGTTGATGCGCCAGCGCAGCGGCCATCTCTTCGCCCGACGGCTCGGCGGCATCCGCCGGCTGAGGCAAGAGCAGACGCGATTTCAGATAAGCGAGCCACGCCGCCATCACGAGGTAATCGGCGGCGATCTCCAAGCGCAGCCGCCGCGCCTCGCTGATGAAGGCGAGATATTGATCGGCGAGGCGCAGGATCGAGATTTTAGTGATGTCGACTTTCTGCTCGCGTGCCAATTGGAGCAGCGCGTCGATCGGGCCTTCATAACCTTCGAGATCGACAACGAGCTCGGCGCTCGGCTCGACCTCGGGTTTCTGCATCTCAAAGGGTTCGACGTCGCTCATTGATCCAAATCGATCCCTGTTAACCAATGGATTGCGTTCGCGAACCACTCTACCGGGCGCTGGACGATCCACCACACTACATTCAAATCCATATGCAGGTGCTGGCCAATCAACGGCAGGATGAACAGCAGACCCAGCAGAATCAGCATGCCATAACGCTCGGTTCGAGCTAGCGGGATCGCAAGGAAATCCGGCAATAACCCGACCGCGACACGACCACCGTCTAGGGGCGGCAGCGGAAGCATATTAAAGACGGCAATGATGATGTTGAATTCCGCAGAAATCACAAGATTGTCGTGCACCCAGCCTCGGAAGTAGCCTGGGAGAAATGTAACCGTGCCGAGTAATAGCGCTGAAATCACCGCCAGGATGATGTTCGTGACCGGCCCTGCCAGCGCGACATAGACCATGTCGCGCCGCGGCTTGTTGAGACGATCGAAACGCACCGGCACAGGCTTCGCATAACCGAAGATAAATTTGCCGCCCGACCCGAATACGAGGAGTAGCGGCAAAATGATGGTGCCGAAAAGATCAATATGCTTGATCGGATTGAAAGTCACACGGCCCATGCGCCAAGCCGTATCGTCACCCAAGCGATGAGCGACGAAGCCATGTGCCGCCTCATGTAGCGTGATAGCGAAAATCATCGGCAGCGCCATCACTGTGATGGCCTCCACCAACGCGGAAATCATACTTGGATTCATAAGTCCGCCAGCAGCGCCGCAAACTCGTGCTCGGTCGCGATGCGATCGAAAGCGCCGGGCGCGTGGCGGCGCGCTTCACCCGCTACGACGCGGCGGCTCGCGGCCTCGCTCATCGGCCCGATCGCGCCGGCGATCGCCACCATCTCATCGATAATACCGTTGCACTGAAGCACCAGATCACAACCCGCCTGTAGCGCGTCCCAAGCCCGCGTCTCGATCTTTCCGCCGAGCGCTGCCATCGATAGATCATCGCACAGAAGCACGCCGTCAAATCCGATTCCAGCCCTGATCACGTCGGCAATCACGCGCGGCGATAATGTCGCGGGGCGGTCGGGATCGATGGCCGTGTATAGCACATGCGCCGTCATCGCCCAGGGCATGCCGGAAAGCGCACGGAAGGGTGCGAAATCGGTCGAGTCGAGCTCGGCTCGGGGCGTCTCGACGACCGGAAGCGCGCGATGGCTGTCAACCGTCGCGCGGCCATGGCCGGGGATATGCTTGATGATCGGCAACACGCCGCCCGCCATCAGCCCGTCGCAAACGGCAAGGCCGTTTTCCGCCACGAGTCGCGACTCGCTGCCCCAAGCGCGATCGCCGATCACCGGGTCTGCGCCGGATATCGGCACATCGAGCACCGGCGCGCAATCGACGGTGATGCCGAGCTGGCCGAGATCATCGGCGATCAGCCGCGCTGCCAGCCATGCGGCTTTTCGAGCGCGCAGACCGCCCAGCGCGGCGATTCTCGCCGCTGGCGGATAGGCCGGGAAATGCGGCGGCTTCAGCCGTGCGACTCGGCCGCCTTCCTGATCGATGAGGATCGGCGCATCGGCGCGGCCGACCGACGCGCGCAACTCCGCGACGAGTCGCTTGATCTGTGCCGGCGTCTCGCAATTGCGCGCGAAGAGGATGAAGCCGAGCGGATCCGCATCGCGGAAGAATTGCCGCTCGCTCACCGAGAGCGTCGTAGCTTCACAACCGAAGATGACAGGCTTCGTCACGCGCTTACGGCTTCACGAGGATGCAGGCGATCTTGCGGCTCTTGAGCGCAGCGCAATCCTGCGCCGCTTTTGCCTCATCCACGATCGGCCCGGCCTGAATGCGGTAGTAGGTGCCCTTGGCACCGAGACTGACGCGCGAGATCGAGAGCGACAATTTTCCGAGCACGTCGGAATTCTGCCGCTGCAACTTCTGCCATTCGGTTTTCGCCGCCGCTTCCGTTTTAAGCGCGCCGAGTTGCAAGCGATAGGTGCCGGTGGCTGCGGGCGGCGATGGCGGCGCGGCTTTTGGCGCAGCTGGAGCCGGCGCTGCAACCTTGGGCGCAACCGGTGTCGGTGGTGCCCCGACTGCAGGCGGCGTCGTCGCGACTTGCGGTGCGGTAACTGCAGGCGGCGATACCGGCGTCGACGGTGCTGCAGGCGGTGATGGCGTGTTCGCGGCCGCCGATTGCGGCGGCGCCGGCGGTTCAGGCCGCTGCTTCACCGTTTCCGGCGGCGGCAGCAACTCTTCCGGTTTCCTCTTCGCATCGTGATTCAGCAGCACGGAATCCTGACCGGGCACGATCATGCCACCCGGATCCTTCGGCGGCTCTTTCACGGGCGTGGTATCGGGATGGATTTCCGGCACGGCGCCCGCATCTTGCGGCGTCGGCGAGTTCCGATGTCCCGCCCAATACGAGCCACCGACCAACCCCGCGACCGCCAGCGCAAGCAGCGCGGCGCGTACGCCCTGCTGGTGACGGCGAGGCTCATCCGGTGCCTCGTCGCGCTCATCATGCTCGGTTTCGAGACGCGGGCTCATCCGCGCATCTCCTCGACCGGCGTCACACCGAAGACCTTGAGCCCGGACGCGACGACGAACGCGACCGCTTGCACCAGAGCAAGCCGCGCCAAGGTCAGCGGCTTTGCGTCGCTCTGGATGAAGCGCAAGGTCGCGTCGGCATTGCCCTTGTTCCAAAGCCCATGGAACGCGGCCGCCACTTCTTGCAGATAGAAGGCGATGCGATGCGGCTCATGACTCTCGGCCGCGCCTTCGACGATGCGCGGCCATTGCGTCAGCAAGCGGATCAGCGCGATCTCGTCGCGATCGGCGAGCAGCGCCAGCTCGGCTTTCGCCAGCGACGCCGGCGCCAGCTCGTGGCTCGAGAATTCGTCGCGCGCATGGCGCATCACGGAGCAGGCACGCGCATGCGCATATTGCACGTAGAAGACCGGATTGTCCTTCGACTGCTCGACGACTTTGGCATAGTCGAAATCGAGAGCCTGATCGTTGCGCCGCGTCAGCATGACGAAGCGGAACACATCTTTGCCGACTTCGTCGACGACTTCGCGCAAGGTAACGAAAGTACCGGCGCGTTTCGACATCCGGACCGGCTGGCCTTTGTCGAGCAGATTGACGAGCTGGCAGAGCTTCACATCGAGTGCCGCCTTGCCGCCGGTCAGCGCCGTCACCGCTGCCTGCATGCGCTTCACATAGCCGCCGTGATCAGCGCCCCAGACATCGATCATCTCGGCGAAGCCACGCTGGACCTTGTCAAAATGGTAGGCGATGTCGGCGGCGAAATAGGTCCAGGAGCCGTCCGATTTCTTCAGCGGCCTGTCGACGTCGTCGCCGAACTGCGTCGAGCGGAAGAGCGTCTGCGGCCGCGGCTCCCAATCCTCGGGCAGCTTGCCCTTGGGCGGCTCGAGCGTGCCGACATAGATAAGGTCCTGCCTCTCGAGCGCAGCGATCGCCTTCTCGATCGCGCCGGCGCCACTGATCTCGCGCTCCGAGGTCAGCACCTCATGTTCGATACCGAGCGCTTTGAGATCGGTGCGGATCATCCGCATCATGTCGCCGATGGCGAAATCGCGGAACTCGGGCAGCCAATGCTCGTCGCCGAGATTGAGCCACTTCGTGCCGTCGCGCTTGGCGAGCAGCCGCGCCGTGTCTTTCAGGTAATCGCCGGGATAGAGACCTTCGGGGATTGCGTCGATGGTCTCACCGAGCGCCTCGCGATAGCGCAGATGCAGCGAGCGCGCGAGCACATCAACCTGCGCGCCGGCATCATTGATGTAATATTCGCGGCAAACCTGAAAGCCGGCTTTCTCCAAAAGCGAGGCGAGCGCATCGCCCACCACCGCGCCGCGCCCATGGCCGACATGCATCGGCCCGGTCGGATTGGCCGAGACATATTCGACATTGACCCGACGCCCCTGCCCCAACTCGCTATCGCCGTAGCTGGTGTGCGCTTCGAGGATGTCGATCAGCCGCGCCTGCCAGAACGCATCGGCGATCTTGAGATTGATGAAGCCGGGCCCGGCGACATCCGCGGCGGTGATATCGCTTTCTTGGGCAAGACGCGCAGCGAGCTTTTGCGCGAGATCGCGCGGCGGCATTTTCGCCGGCTTTGCCAGCACCATCGCCGCATTGGTCGAGAGATCGCCATGCGCCGGATCGCGCGGCGGCTCGACCGCGACGCGCGTCAGATCGAGGCCGTCCGGCAATTCGCCGGCCTTCACCAGGGCATCGATCTCGCCGACAACCACAAAGCGGAAATGCGTAAAGATGTCTCTCACGTCGTCGCGTACCTGTCGAACAAGCGATAATGTTCGTCGAGCGCGAAGCGATCGGTCATGCCGGCAATGTAATCGGCCACGACGCGCGCGGTCTCGCGCGTTCCCGCACCGGTCGCCTGGCTCTGCCATTCCGTCGGCAGGCATTGCGGCTCGGCAAGCAGCAGCCGGAACAGCTCTTGCACGATGCGGCGCGCTTTCGATGCCATACGGTTGACGCGGTAATGACGATACATGCGCTCGAAAAGGAAACGGCGCAAGCCGCGCTCCTGCTCCCGCATGCTGGCCGAGAACGCGATCACCGCAGCGGAATGGCGGCGGATATCGGCGGCGCTCTTCGCCTTCAATGCCGCGATGCGGCGCTGCGATTCCTCGACGACGTCGCCGATCATGCGGTCGATCAGCCGGCGGATCGCTTCATGGATCAGCCGCGAATCATCGACGCCCGGATAAAGCCGATCGACCTCGGCGAAGATCGAGCCCAACAGCGGCACCTGCGTCAGATCGAGGATCGCGAAGAGTCCGGCGCGTAAGCCGTCATCGGTGTCGTGATTGTCATAGGCGATGTCGTCGGCCAGCGCTGCGACTTGCGCTTCGGCCGAAGGCCAAGTCGAAAGCTCGAGGTCGTGTCGCTTCACGTAATCGGCCAGCATGGGCGTCAGCTCGCTCTTCACCGGGCCGTTATGCTTCGCGATGCCTTCCAGCGTCTCCCAAGTGAGATTCAGCCCGTCGAAGGCGGCATAGCGATGCTCAAGCTTCGTCAGCACACGCAGCGTCTGATCGTTGTGGCGAAAGCCACCGAACTCTTTCATCACGTCGTTCAGCGCTTCCTCGCCGGCATGGCCGAAAGGCGTGTGGCCG
>DATMZZ010000080.1:0-11437 GCA_035573175.1 Allostellaceae bacterium | reverse complement strand
CGACGTGCCGTTCCCGCATCCGCGCAACCTGATGGAGCTGTCGGTGACGCCGCTCTTCGGCGAACTCAAGCTCAAGATCTGGCGCGTCCTCGAGGAAGAAGTGAATCGCGCCCGCGCGACCGAGGATGCGGTATGAGCATGACCGAAGCCGCCAAGCAGGTCCGCCAGGAGCGCCTGCTTTATCTGCTCTCGCCGATCGGGCTGCTGATCGTTTGGCAACTCGCGATCATGGCGGGGCTGGGCGACCGCCGCTTCGTGCCGGCGCCATCCGACATCGCCGAGCGTTTCTGGCTGCTCTGCGTCTCGGGCGAGCTGCCGTGGGACACGGCGGTCACGCTCTGGCGCATTGTCGCCGGCTTCCTCGTCGGCGCGATCCCGGGCGTTGCGCTCGGTCTCGGCATGGCGATGTGGCGCAGTGTCCGCATCGTCGTCGATCCGCTGATCGCTGCGCTGTTTCCGATCCCGAAACTCGCGCTGATGCCGCTGATCCTCTTGGCCTTCGGCTTCGGCGAGACCTCGAAGATCGTCGTCGTCGCGACCGGCGCGTTCTTCCCGGTGATCGTCAACGCCTATGCCGGCGCGGCGAATATCGACAAGATCTATATCGACGTCGCGCGTAATTACGGCGCCAGCCCGCGCATCATGTTCACGCGTGTCATCTTCTACGGCGCGCTGCCGCTGATCTTTGCCGGCCTGCGTGTCGCGCTCGCCATCTCCTTCATCATCGCCACCGCCGCCGAATTCGTCGCGGCGAAGAGCGGCATCGGCTATCTCATCTGGTCGTCCTGGGAGCTGCTACAGGTCGACGCCATGTTCGTCGGCATCGTCACCATCGGTCTGCTCGGCGTCATCACGTCGACGCTGTTCCTCGAAGTCGAGCGCAAAGTCATTCCATGGAAGGCGCCATGAAACACATCATCCGGGTCGCGATCCTGCTGTCCGCTCTCTCCCTCTCAGGCTGCAGCTTCTTCCAGATCTCGGATGAATACGGCAACACCTATGGCGGCCTCGCCGATTTCGGCAATCAATATGCGTGGCAGATGGCGACCTGCGAGGCCGATCCTGGCTTGGTCGAGGCGCCATCGGCGGATCGCAAGCGCTGGATGCAATGCTGCATGTGGCGGCACGGCGTGCCAATCGACGATTCGAATGGCTGCGCCGCGCCGCCTTATTACAAGGGCTGAACGATAAAGGGCCGGGCGGTCCAAGCTTTGGGGGAAGCCATGAAACGAAGCGACCGCATCCTGACGACGCATACCGGCAGCCTGCCGCGGCCGAAGTCGCTGGCGGAGATGCTCGTCGCCAAGGATCAGGGCCAGGCTTATGACGCGGCGGCGCTGGCGGCCGCGGTGCGCGCGGCGGTGCTCGATATCGTGCGCCGCCAGGTCGAGACCGGCATCGACATCGTCGATGATGGCGAAATGTCGAAGCCCGGCTATTCGACCTATATCGCCGACCGGCTCACGGGATTTGCGGGGCACGCGCCGCGCAAGCCGCCGCTCGATACGGCGGGCTATCCCGATTTCAACGCCGCGATGGTGCGGATGACCGGACCGCAGACCTTGCGCCGTTCGACCTGCACCGCGCCGGTCACGCTGCGCGACCGCGCGCCGATGGCAGAGGACATCGCCAATCTGCAGGAAGCGGCCAATGCGTCCGGCGCGGCCGACATGTTCATGACCTCGGCCTCGCCGGGTCTCGTCACCGCGTTCCAGCCGAACAACTACTATCCGACGCATGAAGCCTATGTCGAAGCCATCGCGACGGCGATGCAGCCGGAATACGAGGCGATCCATGCGGCGGGCTTCGCGTTGCAGCTCGATTGTCCCGATCTTGCCATGGCGCATCACACTGGCTTCCAGGAGCTGAGCGAAGAGGAATTCCTCAAACGCGCGGCGCAGCATGTCGAGGTACTGAACCACGCGGTGCGCAATATCCCGGCCGATCGCATGCGGCTTCACATCTGTTGGGGCAATTACGAGGGTCCGCACGATCACGACATTCCGCTGGCGAAGGTCGCGCCGATCTTGCTCAAGGCGAAGCCGGCGGCGCTGGTGATCGAGGCGGCCAATCCGCGCCACGAGCATGAATGGTCGCTGTGGCGCTCATTGAAGCTGCCCGAGAACAAGAAGCTGATCGCCGGTGTGATCGACACCTCGACCAATTATGTCGAGCATCCCGAGTTGGTTGCCGAGCGCATCGAGCGGCTTGCCGGCCTGGTCGGGCGCGAGCGCGTGATCGCCGGCACGGATTGCGGCTTCGGCACGTTTGCCGGCTACGGCAAGATCGACCCGTCGATCGCCTTCAAGAAGCTCACTTCGATGGTGGAAGGCGCGGCGATTGCGTCCAAGCGCCTCTGGGCGAAGCCGAAAGCGAAGGCGAAGAAGAAAGCGGCCGCGCCGTCGCGCGCCGCTCCGTCGCGTGGTGCAAGAGCAACGCGGAAGAAAGCCGCCGCGCGCGAGCGCGTCTCGGCAAAACGCGGACGCGGTCGTCGCTAAGCTGCAATTCCATCCAGCGTCCTTCGACTTCGCTCAGGACGAGGAAAATTTGTGTCTGGCATCATCCAATGGAAGATGCCGCGCTCCCCCTTCACCTCGTCCTGAGGGAAGTCGAAGGATGCAGGATGCTTTTGCAACGAGTGGTAGGGAGCGCTACCGCGCCAGCCGATACGGTGCGTCGAGCGAAGGCGGGCCGTCGCAAGTCACCCGGCCAGTCTCGATCAACTCGACGAGGTGCGCGTAGACCGAGCGGCCGGCGGCGGCGATAAGCTTCGGATCGAGGCCGACATAGACCCGCGCGACGATCCGCGGGATCGTCTCGTCGCCCGCGGCGAGCGCTTTGAGGATTGCGGCGCTGCGTTCTTCGCGATGGGCGATAAACGCCTGGACGAAAGGTTTTGGTTCCGGGATCGACGGGCCATGCGTCGGCCAATAGACGGCGTCGTTGCGGAACAGCAGCTTGTTGAGCGAGCGCATATAGGCGGCCATGTCGCCATCGGGCGGCGAGATCACGCTGGTCGACCAGCCCATCACATGGTCGCCGGTGAAGAGCGTCTCCTCTTCATGCAGCGCGAAGCAGAGATGGTTGGAAGTATGGCCCGGCGTCTCCACCGCGCCGATATGCCAGGCGCCGCCGTCGCTCCCGCCTTGCACCACATCGCCATCGCGCAGCTTCACATCGGGCACGAAATCGCGATCGCCGCCTTCCTCGGTGACGCCGCCGACGCGCTCTTCCGGCCGGCCTGAGCCATGCGGGCCGAAGCCATAGGTCTTGGCGCCGGTCGCGGCCTTGATCGCAGCCGCCGCGGGCGAGTGATCGTTATGCGTATGGGTGATGAGGATGTGGGTGACGGTTTCGCCCTCAAGCGCCTTCAAGAGCGCGTCGATATGGTCCTGCTGCTTCGGGCCGGGATCGATCACGGCGACCTTGCCGTTGCCGATGATGTAAGTGCCGGTGCCCTTGAAGGTGAAAGGCGAGGGATTGCGCGCGACGACGCGGCGGATCAGCGGTGTCAGCCGCTCGGCCCGCCCGTATTCGAAGGCGAAGTCGCGGCGGAAAGGGATTTCACCGGCCATGCGCTCGGCATTATCCCATGCTCGCGCTCTTGCCAAGCTTTTCGTGGCTTGAGCCTCAAGGCTCGTTTCTCGATCAGATGCCAGGAAAGGAAGGCGAGGCTGCCGGCAAGCAGAGTCGCGAGGATAAAGACCTGCCACCATTCGGCGTGGCCGTGCATGAGCCAGATCACGATCTGCTCCGACGGCCACCCGAAAATGTAGAGCCCGTAGGAGGGATCGCCGAAGCGAGTCGCCGGAATGAGCGGCAGCTTCGGATGCAGCGCCAAGTAGAGCGCGAGATAGCAGCCGAAGAGCGGGAAGAGCAGGATAAACTGACGGAGCGGGATGCTGAGCACCAAGCCTGCCAGCGCGAGCAGCGCGATTCGGCCGTCGAAGATCCGCGTGTCGCGCAGCTTGTAGAGGAGCATGCCGATGGCGAAGAAGCTCAGCGTCCAGCCCCAGCCGCCGAGAAAGCTGAGCGCGTCGGGGAAGGCGATGCAGGCCATGCCGAGCGCCAAGAGCGCGACGCAGACCGGCCAACGGATGAGCCGCAGCACACCTAGCACCAGCACCATCAGATACATGTCGAATTCGCAGCCCAGCGACCAGAGCGAGCCGTTGACCTCGAGTCCGACCGGATTGTCGACGAACATCACGCCCGGCAGCTCGTGGACGCGAATGTCGAAGAAGGAATTGTAATAGAGGTAGTTGTAGGGCTCGGGCCGGTGAAGATAGTCGCCGAGCGCGAGCGTGGTGACGATCGGACCGAGCACGAAGGCGGTGAGCACCAGGCAAACGATATAGGCTGGGAAGATGCGCAGCACGCGCTTCAAAAGATAGCGCCAGGGCGAGCGCGTCTGCTCGTAGCTTTGCGTGACGAGGAAGCCGCTCACCGCGAAGAACACGAACACGCCGGTGAGGCCTAGCATGCACTGATTGCCGGTGAGCCAGTTCAGCGGATCGTTCTTCTCGGTGCCCTGCGCGATCAGGAAGGCATGCGACAGGATGACGGCGAGCGCCGCGAGCAGGCGCAGCGCGTCGAAATTGTTCTCCCGCCGATGCGAGGCGATCTCCGGAATGGCCGGTTGAGCCGGCTCGGCTGCCGCTACGCCGCTACCCAATGCGCCCGCCTGTCATTGCCTGTCCATTCGGACGATAACGGGCGGGGGAGGGCGAAAATGCCGTCATCCGGCCTGCTTAGCCCACCCACTTATCCGGGCGGTTTCATCGCCACCGAGAACATCACCGTCGGCAGCATTTCGCGGATTGCGGTCCTGAGGCTTGCCTCATCGGCGCCCTCGGCGCAGGCAATGGCGCCGCGGGGATTGCGGCGGAGGACGGTGGCGGTGGCGCGGCCATCCTTGTTCGAGCCCAGGGTTACGAAAACCTCGGCCGGATCGATACGGGTGAGGGCCTTCTTCAGGGCGGCGCGCCCTTTCTCGGTGTCGAGGTCATGCGCCGGCAGATCGGCCGAGGGCGGCGCCGGGTCCGGCGGCACAGCGGCATCGATCGCCTCGACCGGCTGGTGGCGGGCGAAGCGCTGGAAAATGGCGCGGCCTTCCGACGTATCGATGCGGAATTGCAGTTCCCAGGTCTCGCCGCGCGCGGCGAGCTCGCTGATCAGCGCGAAGAGATCGTCGCAATCGGCATCGTGGCTGCAGGTGATGAAGGCAAAGCGTCCCTCATGCTCGATCACGCGATCGTCATTCTCGGCAAAGCCGAGCTCGTCGAGCGCATTGATGAGCGCGCGCTCGGAAGCAACGAGCAGCGTGCTGACATGCAATCGGGATGTTTCGCGGGAAGGGTCGACAGCGTCCATAGCAACCTCACTTAGCGATTCGATCCGCTCCGAGCAAGCGACCCGCCGGCTCGGTGGTTCGGTGGCCCAATGTGTTGCCTTATCCGCTCATGCGCAGGCCTTGCGTCTCATAGGCGGCGCTCGCTGGATCGCGCAGGGTGACGATGAAGGTGTCGCCGTAGGAGCGCGCCGTGGTGGCGAAGCGTCCGCCGAGCGGCGGCAGGCTGGCAATCTGGGCGTAGAAGATATCGCCCGGCTTCACGACGACCGTCTTGAACTGGTTGGGATAGGGCAGGCTCGGCGCGACCGAGATGTTGTAAACGCCGGGTGCCAGGTCGCGATAGAACAACGCCCCGTTCTCGCTGATGCCGGTCGGCAGGTCGTTGAGATAGACGGTGGGCATCGACTGCGTCGCGTAATAGTCGAGCCCGCGATAGAAGACGATGCGCGCGGTGCCGGGCGGCGGCGGCGGCAGGGGGCCGCTCAGCAGCGGGCCGGGCGGCTGGACGCAGCCGGCCAATAGGAGGACAAGGCCGGCGAAAAGCCCGCGGGCGGCGCGGTAAAGCTTGGCTCCAATCATGATCTAGCGGCTCCTGACCGAGGGCGGCGGCAGGCTCGCCCACCCTTGCCTGACCTATTATAAACCCTTTGTTGAGGCCCGGGTTCATCAAGAAGCCCGGCCCTGGGAAGGGAGGATGGGGGAGACAGGATGTTCGGGCTCATCCAGGATCAGCCGCTGCTGATCTCATCGCTCATTCAGCATGCCGATCGCCATCACGGCGCGACCGAAATCGTCAGCCGCTGCGGCGACGGGCCACCTCACCGTTATACCATCCGCGAGGCGCATGCCCGGGCGAAAAAGCTCGCTCATGCGCTGGCCCGGCTCGGCATCGCTGAGGGCGACCGCGTCGCAACGCTCGCCTGGAACAGCCACCGCCATCTCGAATTCTATTACGCCGTCTCGGGCATGGGCGCGGTCTGCCACACCATCAATCCGCGCCTCTTTCACGATCAGATTGTGTTCATCGTCAATCACGCCGAGGACCAGGCGGTGTTCTTCGATCTCGTCTGCCGCGATGTGATCGAGAAGCTGAAGCCGCATTGCCCGGGCGTGAAGCATTGGATCGCGCTCGCCGATCGCGCAGGGATGGCGTCTGTTAAGTTAGAAGTTCAGGCACCCGCCGGCACCCTCTGCTATGAGGATCTCATCGCGCCCGAGCGCGACGATTTCGTCTGGCCGGTCTTCGACGAACGGCTGGCGTCGTCGCTTTGCTACACCTCGGGCACGACCGGCGATCCGAAAGGCGCGCTCTATCAGCATCGCTCGACGGTGCTGCATTCCTACGGCACGGCGCTGCCCGATTGTCTCAACCTTTCGGCGCGCGACGTCATCTGCCCGGTGGTGCCGATGTTCCATGTGAATGCCTGGGGCTTGCCTTATTCGGCGATGCTGGTCGGCGCGAAGCTCGTCTTCCCGGGCCCGGCGCTCGATGGCAAAAGCGTTTACGAGATCTTCGAGGGCGAGCAGGTGACGATGAGCGCCGGCGTCCCGACGGTGTGGTTCGGTCTCTTGAATTACATGGCGGAGCACAAGCTGCGCTTCTCGACGCTGCAGCGGCTGATCATCGGCGGCTCGGCTTGTCCGCCGGCGATGATCGACCGTTTCGAAGGCGATTACGGCATCGAAGTCGTTCATGCCTGGGGCATGACCGAGATGAGCCCGATCGGCTCTTTCGCCCAGTCCAAGGAGAAGCATCGCTATGCCGAAACGGCGGCGGTGCGTGCGGTGAAGGCCAAGCAAGGCCGCGTCATTCCCGGCATCGACATGAAGATCGTCGATGGCGAGGGCAAGGAGCTGCCGTGGGACGGCAAGAGCGCCGGCGATCTCATGGTGCGCGGCTGGTGGGTGGCGAGCGCCTATTTCAAGAACCCGCCGGGCTCGGCGCTGCGCGATGGCTGGTTCGCGACCGGCGATGTCGCAACCATCGATGCCGACGGCTACATGCAGATCACCGATCGCTCGAAAGACGTGATCAAGAGCGGCGGCGAATGGATCAGCTCGATCGAGCTCGAGAATATCGCCGTCGCCCACCCGGCGATTGCCGAGGCCGCGGTGGTCGGCGTTCCGCATCCCAAATGGGGTGAGCGGCCGCTCCTGGTCGCGCAATTAAAGGCGGGCGCGCAGCTCGCATGCGACGAGCTGCTGGCCTTCTATCGCGGCAAGACGGCGGCGTGGTGGATTCCGAACGCTGTGGTTTTCGTCGAGGCGCTACCGCATACCGCGACCGGCAAGCTCCTCAAGACGGAGCTGCGCCAGCGCTTTGCCGATTACCGGTTGCCCGCCGAGACCTGAAATTTCTTGCCGAGATCGTCGAGGGCAGCTTTGAGCTGGTAATCCTTAGCCGTGCCGATGGCGGCGGCCTCGATCAGCGTCTCGGCTTTCACCACCGGCTTGTCGGTCACGGTAGGGCCGGTCCTCCTGGCCTTGAGGCCGGTATCGAGCGCGCCCGGGAGGTCCGCCTCGCGGATGAGATCGACCTCGGCCGATTGCTCGCCTTTCGGCTGCTCGACGATGCGATCCGGCGTGATGCCCTGGCCCTGGATCGAGCGGCCGCTCGGCGTGTAGTAGCGCGCCGTGGTGAGGCGCAGCGCCCCGTGCCCCTCGAGCGGAATGATCGTCTGTACCGAGCCTTTGCCGAAGCTTTGCGTGCCGAGCACTTCGGCGCGGTGACGATCCTGCAGCGCGCCGGCGACGATCTCAGCCGCCGAGGCGGAGGCGCCGTTGATCAGGACGACCATCGGCACGTTGGGCAGGCGGTCGCCGTTGGGCGGCGCGGGGAAGATGCGATTGTCGTCGGGCGAGCGGCCGCGGATCGACACGGTGGTGCCGCCATCGAGGAAGTCGCCCGAGACGCGCACAGCCTGATCGAGCAGCCCGCCGGGATTGTTGCGCAGATCGAGCACCAAGCCTTTGAGCTGTCCATGCGCCTTGGTTTTGAGCTCGTCGAGCGCCTTGGCGACCTCGCGCTGCGTCGTCTCGGCGAAGCTGGTGATGCGGATATAGCCGATGCCATTGGGCTCGAGCGCGGTCTTCACCGAATCAACATGGATGATCGCGCGGGTCAGGGTGACATCGAAGGGCGGCGTGTTCTTACGGCCGATGGTGATCGAGACCTTGCTGTTGGCCGGGCCGCGCAACGCATCGACCACGTCTTTGAGGCTCATGCCTTCGGTGACATGGCCGTTGATGCGCAGAATGATGTCGCCCGGATGGATGCCGGCCCGCGAGGCCGGCGTGTCGTCGATCGGCGACAGCACGACGGGGCGATCCTGCTGGCGCGTCAACTCGGCG
This sequence comes from Allostellaceae bacterium, assembly GCA_035573175.1. Taxonomy (GTDB): domain Bacteria; phylum Pseudomonadota; class Alphaproteobacteria; order ATCC43930; family CGMCC-115725; genus CAIKMD01. Next base: position 2,733 of record DATMZZ010000080.1, on the reverse strand, counting down.
CCGATGCCGGCGAACTCGCCGGCGCTGTCGTCGAGCATATCCTGATATTCACGCTCGCTGAGATAGTCGGAATGCGGATCGAGCCCGGTCAGCATGCCTTTGAGCGAATTGTCGACCAGCTTGCTGTCGCTGATCGGATCGACGTAGCTCTGATGCACCTTGTCGAGGACCGCGCGATAGAAGGCGAGATCGGCCGCGCTCGCGCCGCCACTGACGCTGCTCGGCGCGCCGCTGCCCGGCATGCTGTTGCAGCCGGCGAGAGCAATGGCAAGGACGATGAAGAACCAGGAAGAGCGGAGGGTGCCAATCATCGAAACCGTGAAACCTTCATGGTGTCATGCGTTCCCCGTTGCCCCCGCTCTCGGCACGGAACGCTCGAACTATGCCGAAGGGGTTGTCGCGAGGCGAGCGCCTCAATGTCGCAGCTTTTCGTTCACCAGTTCGCGGACTTTCCGCTTCTCCCAATCCTGCGTTGTCCACGGCAAAAGCTCGAAAGCGTGCAGCGCGTGAAGGCCGAGGACCAAGCCCCAGCCGACCAGCGGCGCATAGAACCAGGCCGGGCCGGGCGAGGTGGAATCGATCAAAAACAAGACGAAATTGATTACCACATAGGCGGCGAGGTGGCTGTAGAATATCCGCAGCGCGCGGGCACGGCCCCAGGCCCACTTCTCCAGCTCCGCGACACGCGCGGCCTCGCGCACGTTCGCGCCCGGATGAAGTTCCAAGGGCTCGCTTTGTTGACCGCGTATCGCCATGCGGCAGAATCCTGTCCCTGAGGCGGGTAAGTGTAGCCTTTCCCCCCGGGCCGTGACAGTGAATTGTCTGAGAAAAACGGTATCGCGGAAAATGCGACAAAATGGTCGGAGTGAGAGGATTCGAACCTCCGGCCCCTGCCTCCCGAAAGCAGTGCTCTACCAGGCTGAGCTACACTCCGGCGCCGCGCGCGATATAGCCCGAAGCGCGCGATACCGCAAGGCGTGAGACGCCGTGCGCCGTGCGGGCTCAGAACGCCAGGTTTTAAAACGCGAGCCGAGCCCCGGCCATCACGGTGTGGGCGGTTGATTTGCCGAGGCCAAGCGTCAGCGTGTAATTGCCCGTCAGCTCGAGTTTGTCGCGCAGCCTGGCGGTCACGGCCGGCCCGACGATTACGGTATTGTGCGCGGCCGAGATACCGAGCGCGTTGATCGATGTGCCGCTGGCCGTACCGAGCACGAGATTGCGCGAGGTATCGAGCAATTCGCGCGCATAGCCCGCTTTGACGGAAGGGATCACCGTCACGCCGTTGCCGGCCGAAAAGGCTTTGAGCAGGCTCGCGCCGATCGAGGGTTGCAGGCTCTCATTCGTGCTGCTGCCGGCGGCGAGGTCGAAACTGCCGGCGCCGCTTTCGGCAAATTCATTCTCGTCCAACCGGACATATTGCAGGCCGAGATGCGGCATCAAAACCATATCGCCGACCGCAAGCGGATAGGCTGCTTGCAGCGCGGCGTTCTTCTCGAAGCCGTTATGGCCTTCAATCGCGTTGGTGCCGGTGCTGGCGACCGGTCGCGCCGTGCTGATACGGTCATAGGCAAAGCCGAGCGTGGCTTCGAGCGCGAGCGGACCCGCGCGATAAAGCCCATAGGCGAGAATGCGCGGCGTCTCGATCGTGCCGTTGGTGCCGTCGGATTGCGATAAATCGGTATGGCCGTAGCCGGCGGCAAGGCCGAGCGTCAGATCCGGCGTGATGCCGCGATCGATGCCGGTGAGGAAGCCGCCGCTGCGGCTGCTATAGCTCGGCGCGGCGCCTTCGCTGCGCGCCGACTGGAACGTGCCGATACCGCGAAACCAGGCGCCATAACGCTGCAGAGCCGTGCTGGGAAAGGCGAGGCTTGCATCGTTGAGCTGCGCCGTCTGCTTGTCGTTGAGAGCGAACGCCAGCGGCGCGAAGGACGACGCCATCTCGTTCGCGTCGTCGCCATGACCGGTGAGCCCGGCGGTCAGATGCTCGAACACCGTGTCGAAGGCGGCATAGGTGTTGTCGGCGCCGATCGTCGACGGGTCGGCGAAAATCGACGAGCCGGTCGGCAAGGCGACGGCGACCGATCCAGGCGGGTCGCTCGCCGTGAGGGGCGGTGGAGTGAAGCTGGGCGGGCTCGGCGTGCCGCCTGCGGGCAGCGATGGCGGCGGGCTGAAGGTGAGCAGGTTGCCGGTGTTCGATCCGCCCGCGCCATTGCCGATGCTTCCAACTGTCACGACGCTGGCATGGCTGGACCTTGCGGCACCACCAACCAGCAGCGCGCATGCAATGAACGAGATCCAGAAGGGTAAAGATGAACGGCGCTCGCGCATCGGCTCGCGTTAAGAAAGCGGAAGAGTGTTTGAATCAAATTGTCGGAAAAGAGAGATAAATCTGCGACGCTAAACGCGGCAAATGTTTTCTATGCTTAACGCGGAAAGAAGAGGGTTAATATTCGCGGACGCGAAAGTCCCAGAACGTCATTCCGGTTTCTGCGGATCTAGAACGCCTTGCGGGCGCCGGCGAAAATCGTATGACCGACGGATTTTCCAAGACCCAGCGAAAGCGTGTAATCGGCGACGAGTTCGAGATCGCCTGTCAGCCGTGCCGTGATCCTCGGACCGAGCGTCAGGATATTGTGAGCCGGCGTAACGGCGGTGGCATTCATTGCGCTGCCGGAGGCGGTGGTGAGCACCAGATTCCGCGACGTGCTCAGCAACTCATGCGCGTACGTCGCG
>DATMZZ010000079.1:0-12453 GCA_035573175.1 Allostellaceae bacterium | reverse complement strand
GCGGCGAGATCGACGCCGCAACGCTGCACAAGATCGAGAGCGCGGCGATCGAGGATGTCGTCGCGCTGCAGAAAGCCGCCGGACTCAACGTCTGCACCGATGGCGAATTCCACCGCCGCCACTGGTTCCTTGATTTCCTCGAGAAGATCGACGGCATCGAGGCGAAGGGCGGGCTCGCGGTGAAATTCCACAACGAGGCCGGCGATATCGAATTCTCGCCGCCGCGTTTCGAGGTCCACGACAAGATGAAGCGCTCGCGCCCGCTCGCCGTCGAGGATTTCGCCGAGCTGAAAGACATTGCCGCACGGCACGGGCTCACGCCGAAGCAGCCGATCCCGTCGCCGACCCTCGTCCATATGCGCGGCGGCCGCGCCGCCATCGACGGCGCGGTCTATCCGGATATGGACAGTTTCGTCGCCGATCTCGTCGCGATCTATCGCGCCGAGATCAAGGCGCTCTACGACGCCGGCTGCCGTTATCTGCAGATCGACGAGACCAATCTGCCTTATCTCTGCGATCCGAAGCTGCGCGCGACGGTGACGAATATCGGCGAGGATCCCGGGAAGCTGCCGGGCTTCTATGTCCAGATGCTCAACAGCGTGGTGAAGGACAAGCCGGCGGACATGACGGTCGTCATGCATCTCTGCCGGGGCAATCACGAAAGCGCCTGGGTTGCCGAAGGCGGCTACGATCCGGTGGCGGAAGTGCTCTTCGGCGAGCTCGCGATCGACGGCTTCTTCCTCGAATACGACAGCCCGCGCGCCGGCAGCTTCGCGCCGCTGCGTTATCTCAGCAAGAACAAGACCGCGGTGCTCGGCCTCGTCACGACGAAGAAGCCGGCCCTCGAAAGCAAAGACGAGCTCAAGCGCCGCGTCGACGAAGCGGCGAAGATCGTGCCGCTGGACCGCCTCGCGCTCTCGCCGCAATGCGGCTTCGCCTCGACGATCCGCGGCAATGCGCTGACCGTCGATGACGAGAAGAAGAAGCTCGCGCTCATCGTCGAGACCGCGCGCGAGATCTGGGGCACGGCGTAAGAGCGTAAGGCGCTGTAACAAATATTCCCTCTCCGCCCTGGAGGGCGGAGAGGGTAGGGTGAGGTGGGTGTGTTGAAGCACACCTCACCCTCCCAGCGCTTACGCGCCGGGCCCCGCCCTCTCCCCGCAAGCGCGGAGAGGGAAAAAGAATCAGGAGAGCGGCTTCATGGGTCAGTTCGGAATCGGCCAGGCGGTGCGTCGCCGCGAGGATGTGCGCTTCATCACTGGCACCGGCCGCTATGTCGATGACGAGCGCGCGGGCGGCCAGGCCTATGCGACCTTCCTGCGCTCGCCGCATGCGCATGCGAAGATCAACGGTATCGACACGTCCGCGGCAAAGCGCTTGCCCGGCGTGCTCGCGATCTATACCGGCGCCGATGTTGAGGCCGCCGGGCTCGGCAGCATCAAATGCGTCGCGCCGCTGAAGAACCGCGACGGCACGAATTTCTTCAATCCCGGCCGTCCGCTGCTCGCGACGAACAAAGTGCGCCATGTCGGCGATCCGGTCGCGCTGGTGGTTGCCGAAAGCCTTGCCGCGGCGAAAGACGCGCTCGATCTGATCGAGGTCGATTACGCAGAGCTGCCGGCGGTGGTCGATCCGGCCGAGGCGGTGAAGCCCGGCGCGCCCGTGCTCTGGGACGAGCAGCCGAGCAATGTCGCGCTCGATTGGGGCCTCGGCGATCGCAACAAATGCGAGGAGGCTTTCGCCAAGGCGGCGAAGATCGTGACGCTCGATCTCGCGATCAATCGCGTCATGGTGGCGCCGCTCGAGCCGCGCGGCATCCTCGCCGAATACGATGCGAAGACCGAGCGCTACACGCTGCATATCGGCACGCAAGGCGCTTTCGGCATGCGCAGCACGGTGGCGCAGCATCTCGGCGTCAAGGACGACAAGGTGCGCGTCATCACCGGCGATGTCGGCGGCAGCTTCGGGATGAAGACTTTCGACTTCCCGGAGAACACGCTGCTGCCCTGGGCGGCGAAGCAGCTTGGCCGGCCGGTCAAATGGCTGAGCGACCGGCAAGAGTCTTTCGTGATCGACACGCAGGGACGCGAGCAGAAGGTCCATGCCGAGCTTGCGCTCGACAAGGACGGACATTTCCTCGCCGTGCGTGCCGACACCCTCGCCAATATCGGCGCCTATCTCTCGCATTTCTCGGTCTTCGTCGCGACCATGGCGGGCTTCCGCCTGCTGACCGGCGCCTATCGCATCCCGGCGGCGCATGTCCATGTGCGCACGGTGATGACCAACACGGTCTGGGTCGATGCCTATCGCGGCGCGGGCCGGCCGGAATGCTCCTATATCATCGAGCGGCTGGTCGATGCGGCGGCGCGCGAGACCGGGCTTGGCCGCGACGAGATCCGCCGCCGCAATCTCGTGCGCGCGTCGGATATGCCGTGGCAGACGCCGCTGCTCGTCGCTTATGACAGTGGCGATTTCCCCGCCAATCTCGAGCGCGCGCTCGACGTCGCCGGGTTCAAAGGCTTCGAGGCGCGGCGCAAAGAGGCGCGCGGCCGCGGCAAGCTCCTGGGGCTCGGCATCGCCTATTACATGGAAGTCACGGCGGCGATGCCGTCGGAGAAAGCCGACATCCGCTTCCTGCCGACTGGCCGCGTGCGCATGGGCATCGGCACTGGCCCGTCGGGGCAGGGCCATGCAACCGCTTTCGCGCAAATCCTTTCCGACCGGCTCGGCATCGAGCTCGATGCGATCGATTTCGTCACCGGCGATACCGATGCGCTGACGCAGGGCGGCGGCACCGGCGGCGCGAAATCGCTGCTGCTCGCCGGCACGGCGGTGGCCGATGCGGCCGAGAAGATCATCGCCAAGGGCAAGAAGCTCGCCGGCCATTTCCTCGAAGCCTCGGAAAGCGACATCGAATTTCACGACGGGCGCTTCGCCATCGCCGGCACCGATCGCAGCATCGATATCCTCTCGCTCGCGGCGAAGACGCGCGACGCATCGAAGCTGCCGGGGGACGGGCCGTCATCGCTCGACGATGCCGGCACCTCGACCAGCAACAAGAACACCTTCCCGAACGGCACGCATCTGTGCGAGATCGCGATCGATGAAGAGACCGGCGTCGCCGCGATTGAGCGCTACACCGTGGTCGATGATTTCGGCGTGCTGGTCAATCCGCTGATCGTCGAAGGCCAAATCCATGGCGGTATCGCGCAGGGCGCGGGTCAGATCCTGATCGAGGATGCGCGCTACGACGCGAACGGCCAGCTCCTCTCCGGCTCGTTCATGGATTACGCGATGCCGCGTGCCGATGATTTCCCGAGCTTCGGCATCTCGTTCCTCAACGTGCCGTGCAAGACCAATGCGCTTGGCATCAAAGGTGCGGGCGAGGCGGGAACGGTCGGTGCGCTTGGGGCGACGATGAACGCGGTGCTCGATGCGCTCTCGCCGCTCGGCATCACCACACTCGACATGCCGGCGACGCCGCAGCGGCTCTGGGCCGCCATTCAAAAGGCGAAGCGAAAATAATCATTGTCGTTGCGAGCCCCTTCGGCAAGAGCTCAAGAGCGAAGCAATCCACGGCCTCACATATTGCTCTGGATTGTTTCGTCAGCCTATGGGCTTCCTCGCAATGACGAGAACGAACGAGAGGTTCTCGCCTTCGACCTCGCCTATGTCGATGCTGAAGAGCGCCGTGGCGTCAAGGATGTGGAGCATCAGAACGCGTGTTATAACAGGCAGGGCCTCGTCAAGCGCGAGGTCGATCCCTCGATAGTCATCGACAAGCGTTATGCCGTGCCGATGACGCCTCCACGGTGGCAGGTCATGAGCGGGACGCGAAGGAGTTGAGCGCAGTGCCTCCCATGTCCGAACGACCAATCCTCATCGCAGGCGGCGGACCGGTCGGTGCGATCGCGGCGCTTGCGCTTGCCCGCCAGGGACTGCCGGTCCATGTGTTCGAGGCCGAGAGCCAGGTTAATGACATGCCACGCGCAGCGACTACGCATGCTGCGACGATGGAAATGCTGGAAGATCTCGGCCTCGCTGAAGAGGTGATTCGCGGCGGGCTGGTTGAACCGCTATTTCGAATCTGGGACCGGTCGACGCGAAAGCTGGTCGCGGAATTCGACTTCGGTAACCTCAAGAATGACACGCGCTACCCCTACGCTGTTCAATACGAGCAGCACAAGCTTGCCAATTTGGCGATTAAGAGGCTTCGCGAGCTTCCGCACGCGACGGTCGAATTCTCGGCGCGCGTAACCTCGGTCTCCCAATCGACCGACGCCGTCGAAATTACCGTCGAGACGGCGGCCGGGTCGCGAAGCGTGAAAGGCGCTTATCTCATTGGGGCGGACGGCGGCCGCTCGACGGTGCGCAAATCGCTCGGCATCGACTTCGAGGGCTACACGCACCCCGAGCGGTTCCTGATGCTGACCACGCGTTTCGATATCGGTACGAAGTTTCCAGGGTGCACCCGTAACTACTTCGCCGACCCCCAAGCCTGGTTCGCCCCTTTTAAGGTTGCGGGCGACGACGGCAAAGGGCTGTGGCGGGTGACGTCAGCGACCGCGCTCGATCAAGCGGAAGTGGATCTTTTTGACGATGAGGCCGTCGAAAGACGGCTGCAAGGCTTTATCCCCAAGGACGGACGCTACGAAATTGTCTACCGCAACCTCTACAATGTCCATCAACGGGTGGCGGCTCGTTTTCGTCAAGGGCGAGCGTTTCTTGCCGGTGACGCCGCCCACATCAACAATCCGCTTGGTGGGCTTGGTCTCAACTTCGGTATCCATGACGCCATCGAACTGACGAGCCTGCTGGGTCGTGTCATTCGCGGCGAAGCGGCGGCAGACATTCTTGATTCATACGACCGATATCGCCGGCCCCTGAACATCGAATTCGTCCAGCAGCAGACCATTGCGAACAAGAAGCGAATGGAGGAGAAGGATCCAGCCGTTCGCGCACGAAATTTCGAGCAACTCGCAGCCACTGCTGCCGACCCCGCAGCGCATCGCGCCTATCTGTTGCGCGCCTCGCTGATCGACAGCGTCAGAAAACGCGCGGCGGTCATATAGCGGGTCGGTAGATCCGTCTCGAACAGAAGCATCGCGCCGCGGCTTTGCGCGATCGTCTCGCTTGCAAAAATCGCGCGGACCTTAAGCGAACCCGAAGGGCACGGCCGCGAAGAGCGGCCGCGCGGGTCGTCCCGCAAAGAGCGGTTGGCCGGGTCGGCGGGGTGACGACAGCCTAGGCTGCTGTCACTTGCTCAGCGGTTCGCCGCCCGGTTTCGACAGCCAAGTCCAGGCCTTCTTCTTGGCGTCGTAGGTCGTCACCGTCGAGGATTGCGGGCCGAGGCCGCGCTGCGGGTATTTCTTGAAATCGTAGATGCCGTCGACGCCAGCGAAATCGGTCAGGTTCGCGATGAAATCCTTGAGCTGCTGTGCGGTCGCGTTGGGGCCGAGCTTCTTCAACCCTTCGGCGACGATGAGCCCCGCATCCCAGGAGGTCGCGACCATGTTGTCGGCTTTGAGGTTGCGCTCCTTGAGGATCGCATACATGTCGTGCTGCGCCTTCTCCATGCGCGGATCGAGGGTCAGCACGCCATCATGCTCGGGGAAGAGCGCCGAGGCGAGGATGAGGTGCTTCGGCAGGAAGCTCGCCCATTGCTCCATCGAAGCGAAAGTCTGATTGCCGCTGGTGGGCGCGACCGGGATGTCGAGTCCGGCCTGGATCATGCCCTTGAACACGGTCGCGGCCGGCGCGCCCGTCACCCAGGAGATCAGCGCCTGCGCGCCCGAGGCTTTGATCTTCTCGATCTGCGCCGAGACGCTGATATCGGTCGGGTTGAAATGCTCTTCGATGACTTTCTGCATGACGCCTTTGTTCTCGGGATAGTTGAGAACCGCGTCGATCGCCTTGTCGCCGTCCTGACCGCTGGCATCCGTGGTCTGGAGGGCCGCGATCTTGGTCCAGCCTTTCATCCGGTAGTAGCGGATCACCGCCGCGACCTGGTCGACGGAATCGGCACTGGCCGAGAAAGTGTAGCTGCCGGGTTGCGGATGGATCGCCGGTGAGAGGCAGTACTGCACTGGACCATTGGTCATGAGCGGCGCCATGGCGAGGCACATCGCGACGATGCTGGAGCCGAGAACCACCGCCGGCTTCGAGGGCAGCACCTGGTTGGTGAGCTGAACCGCGACCTGCGGGCTCGACTGGTCGTCGTGGAAGGAGAAAGCGAGCTTGTGATTCTGGATGCCGCCGTTCTTGTTGATCACGGCGGCCAGCGCTTCGAGCGTGTCCTTTTGGCCGCCGCCAACGAATGCCGCGGGACCGGTCAGCGGCACGATCACGTTGATCGTGTAGTCGTCGGCGGCGCGCGCGGCCCTTGTACCAATCATGGGCGCGCCGATGACGGTCAGCGCGGCGACTGCCAGCGCGATGGCGGTTTTGGTCATGCTTCTTGTCCCTCCCGAAAATGCTTAGTCGAAAGCGTTGTCTACAACGCTAGCGTGAATCGGGCAGCATGGCCACTCCGGCGGCGCGGCGGAGTTCGGGCTCGCGCGCGTTGACGATCGTGCCGTTGAGATGGGCGGCGTCGGGACTGGTCAGCCAGGCGATGAGCTGCGCCGTCTCCTCGGGTGGGCGAAGATCGGCGACATTGATATTGCCGGCATTGCCCATGCGATGGTCGCGGTTGAGCGCGTTCATCTCGGTATCGACATAGCCGGGCGAGAAGCCGATCACGCGGATGCCGCGCGTCTCCGTCTCCTCGATCGCGAAGATGCGCGAGGCGATCATCAGCCCGGCCTTGCTGGCGCAATAAGCGCTGCGACCCGTTTGTGCCCGCTCGGCCGCGCCCGAGGTGATGTTGATCACCACGCCGCCGCGTGGCAGGTGCGGCGCCGCGTAATGCATCACATAGATCGGGCCGTTGAGATTGACGTCCATCGCGCGCGCCCATTGCCGCATATCGGCATCGGCGATACGTGCGAGCGGCTCGATCGTGCCGGCATTGTTGATGACGATGCCGAGCCCACCGAGCTGCGCGACGGCGCTCGCGATCGCGCGCTCGACCTGCGCCGGATCGCCGACATCGCAAGGCACGGCGACGGCCTTGCCGCCAGAAGCGCGGATTTCTTGCGCGAGTTTCTCGATCGCATCCTTGCTGCGCGCCGAGAGCGCAACCGGATGGCCGCGCTTGGCGAATTCGCGCGCCGTCGCGGCGCCGATGCCGCGGCTCGCGCCGGTGATGAAGACGGGAAGGGGCTTGTGCTCGGCCATGATCGCTCCTTGAGATGGAGGATCATGGCCTTAGCACCGTGTCCACAGCTTGTCAGGCGTTCTCGGCGCGCGGATGCGGATGAGGGATCGCCAGCTTCTCGCCGGTTTCGAGCAGCGATTTGAGACCCGACAGGATGAGCGGCCAGCCGCCCGAGACCGCGTCGATGAGTTTCGACTCCGCAACCGGGATTTCATGCGTCACAGTGAGCTTCACGGCAGGACCCGCCGGCTCGATCTCGAACGTCGCACACGACGGACCTTCGGCCTTGAGCTCCGGCTTCCATTCGTTTTGCCAGGCAATGACGAGCCGCTTCGGCCTCTCGCTGGCGAGGATCGTGCCCTGGTCGGCGATGCGGCCGTCGGAGAACATCAGCTTCCAGGACGAGCCTTCTTTCCAATCGCAGTCCTGCCACATGTCATACCAATAGACGCGGGTGAATTCGGGCTTGGTCAGCGCGTCCCATAGTTTTTCGGGCGTCGTGCGGATGAAGGTGACGTAGACGAAGCGGCTCTGAGCCATGGCATCAATCCTCTTTCGGCGGTTGCGGCGTCGGGATGTTCAGCGGCTTGCCGGTCTCGAGCAGCGATTTGAGCCCGGAGAAAATCATCGGCCAGCCGCGCCGGCCGCCTTCGAGCAGATAGGCCGGGATCGGCGTGGGATGGGCTTCGGTCATCGTCAGCCGAATGACGGCGTCGCCGACAGGTTCGATCTCATAGGTAACCACCGCCGCGGGCAGCGCTCGCATATATTCATTGCCATCGACATTCCAACTGACGACGAGCTTGCGCGGCGGATCGCTTTCCAGCACCTCGCCTTTCACATCAATGGCTCCGTCAGGCCGGCGCAGCAGCCAGGGCGAGCCCTGCTTCCAATCGGATTCGACCGTGCGGACGAAGAAATATTGCCGCGTGAATTCGCTGCTCGTCAGCGCGGCCCAAACCTTCTCGGGCGCCGCTGCGATGTAAGTGACGTAGATCGTGCTTTCGCTGGTCAGCTCACTCATTGCCTTCCGCCTCCAGATTTTTCTTCAGCTCGGCCAGTGCCCGCAGCCGCGGCCGTTCATATTTGCCGATCCAGCGATCGGCGATCTCGTTGATCGGAATGGGGTTGAGGTAGTGCAGCTTCTCGCGGCCGCGCTTTTCCGTTGCCACCAGATTCGCGGCTTCCAGAATCGCGAGATGCTTCGTCACCGCCTGCCGCGTCATGACGGCGTGCTCGCAAAGCTCGCTCAAGCTTTGCCCATTCCGCGCACGGAGCCGGTCGAGCAGTCGCCGCCGCGTCGGATCGGCGAGGGCCTTGAAGACCGCATCCATGCTCATGTCGAATAATATGCAACTAAACAGTTGCCTGTCAAGCGCGCCTGTTCCGGGTTGACCTTTTTGATCAGCCCGGGAATGGTCTCGGGAAGGTAGAGAGAAAACGCGAGGACGATCGACATGGCCGAAGAGATTGCCCGCAACCGCAACAACAGCCGCGCCGGCTTGGGCCTGCGCGAACCGCGCTCGCCGATCTATGGCAGCCACGCCATGGTCGTCTCGGGTCATGCCGCCGCGAGCCAGGCCGGCATCGCCATCCATCGCCGCGGCGGCAATACCATCGATGCAATGATCGCGGCGTCGGCGGTGCTCACCGTGGTGCTCGGCCACGCCACCTCGATCGGCGGCGATTGCTTCATGCTCTATTACGACGCGGCGAGCGGCCGCGTCATGGGGCTCAATTCCTCGGGCTATGCGCCGCAAGGCGCGACGCCCGAGCAGTTCCGCGGTGGCATGAAGGCACAAGGGCCGCTGGCGCCGGTGGTGCCGGGCCTCGTCGCCGCATGGGAGACGATGCATCGCCGCTTCGGCAAGCTGCCGTGGCGCGAACTCTTCATCGACGCCATCGCGTTGGCCGAAGCACATTCGATCTCGGCGGTGCTCGCGCGCAACATCGCGCTGAGCCGCGAGACGCTGGAGAAAGATCCGGGTTGCGCCGCGCTCTATGTGCCGGACGGGCGGCCGCTCGTCGCCGGCGACACGCTGCGCCAGCCCGAGCTTGCCGCGACGCTGCGCCAGATCGCCGAGGGCGGCGCCGAGCCCTTCTATCGCGGCCCGATCGCCAAACGCATCGGCGCTTTCTTCACCGAGCGCGGCGGCTTGATGCGCGAATCCGATCTCGAGAGCTTTGCGCCGCTCTGGGTCGAGCCTGCCTCGACAACCTATCGCGGCCACCGCGTCTGCGTGATGCCGCCGAATTCCTACGGCGTATTGCTGCTGATGCAGCTCAACGGGTTGAAGGCGCTGGAGCGGGGCGCGCTCACCGCCGATCCGGCGCGCCGTATCGGCTATCAAATGAGCGCGATGAAGGCGGCTTTCGCCAATGGCGTGCCGTTGATCGCCGATCCGAAGGCCGTGCCCGATGCGATCGATCGTGCACTCGCTCCCGACATGACCGAGCGGCTGCAGCGTGCCGTGCTCGGCGAGCCGCCGTCGCCGGTGATCCGCGACCGCAGCGGTACGTCGTGCCTGATGGTCGCCGATGAATCAGGCAATGCGGTCTGCGTCGTGCAGAGCGTCTTCGCCGTCTTCGGCAGCTACTTCCGCGACCCCGCGACTGGCATTCTTTTCAACAACCGCATGTCTGGCTTCACCGCGACGCCGGGCGAGGCCAACACGGTCGCGCCGGGCAAGCGACCGGCGCACACACTTTGCCCGATCATGGTCCAGCGCGATGGCCGGCTGCGCTATGTGCTCGCCAGCCCCGGCGGTCTCAGCCAGACCGTCACCAACACGCAAGTGCTCGGTCGCTTGATCGACGATGGCGTCGATGTCGCCGCCGCGGTCGAGGCGCCGCGCTGGTGCAATCATACGCACGGCACGGATCTCTTCCTCGAGCGCGAACTGCCGGAATCATACGTCGCAGCGCTCGCCGCAATGGGACACAAGGCGCGTCATGCCGATGATCCGTTCTATTACGGTTCGGCCAAGGCGCTCGAGATCCTGCCCTCGGGCAATTTCGCCGGCGCCGGCGATCATCGCCGCGAGGCTTTCGCCCTCGGCTATTGAGGCACTCGTAAGGGGCTAGGCGAGCGCGGCAATGCCCGCGTTGGCGACTTGCTCGTCCTCATGCGATTGCACGCCGGAGACGCCGACAGCGCCGACGCATTCGCCGCCGCTGAGGATCGGCACGCCGCCCTGGATCGGGAGAATGCCGGGGAAGAGCACGAAAGCCGGCCGCTCCTTGATGCGGTCTTCCATCATCTTGCTGGGACGCCCCATCATCGCGGCGGTCTTCGCTTTGCCGACCGCGACCTCGGCGGTCACCGCGCCGGCGCCTTCGAGGCGATGGAGCTGCCACACGCGGCCGCCATCATCGACGATCGCGATCGAGACTTTCCAATTGTTCTTCTTCGCTTCGGCCGTGCAGGCGGCCATCATCTTCTCGACATCATCGGCGGTGAGTGCCGGTTTGGTGCGCATTTTTGCCTCCGTTGTTGATCTCTGGCGTTGTCGTCTCTTGCGTTAAAGCGAGTTCATGAAATGCGAGACGCCGGTCGCGACCGACAGCACGGCGGCGCTGATCGCCATCATCGAGACGAGCGAGGTCTCGACGCGTTTCAGCGTCTTCTCGAATTCCATATTGTCTTTGGCGGTGCGGCGGCGGTGGCGCGTGAGAAGGCGCGAGATATCGAGCGCGAGGCGATTGCCCTGCTCGACCGGCTGGCCGAGGCTGTCGTGCCAGCGTCGCATCAGCACGCCGGCGAAGAAGCCGAAAGCGATGTTGCTGACATATTTTAAGAACTCGCTCCATTCCACGGCGCCTTGCGGCAAGACCGGCACATGGCCGGTGCGCGCGACGGCGAAGGACATGATCAGGATCGAGACCACGGCGATGCCGAGGCTGGAGACGAAATCCACCGCGAGCGAGCGATGCTTCGAGACGCGCATCAGATAGCCGCAAGCGAACGGGAAGATGATGGAGACGGCGAAGAGATACCAGAGCGAGGCGTCGTAAACGATGACGACGAGAAAATGCGCGAGGACCAACGCGACAATAGCGCTCGCGATCGCGACGGCTGGCGGTAGGGAAGGAATGCTCGTGGCTTGGCGTCGCTCCGGCGCTCGGAGCGACGGGCGGGCCGCCGGCGCTGCCTCGCTGTTGCCCGTCGCCGCGGTCTCAGCCGCCTCGATCGCCGGCTGGTAGCGATAAGCCTGAAGGCCTTCGATCTCGGCTTCCAGCTCTTCGACCCTTTTGCCCAGCGCGCCGACCTGCTTCAGCAGCGGGAGGAAGAGGAAAAAGTCGCGGCCGCAATGTTTGCAGGCGACCGCTTCGTCCTTGATCTCCTCGGCACAATACGGGCACTTCATGGCCACTCTGCCATCCCCCATCATGGACCGGGTAGTACAATACCGTAAATCGCTACATTCACTAACGGTGATTATCTAATAGCTGTAGCACCGGTCGGATCATGACGATCCAGGTGGCGTCGAACTAAGCACATAGCGGCCGTCATCGAGACGGCCAAGCTTGCCCGCAGCGTAGAGCTTCTCAAGCACCGGCAGTATTTCGCGCCCGTCGCGCGTGCCGAGCGCCGCCATGAGGTCGAGATAGGTCGCAGGCCCTTCCGCCAGCACGGCTTCGACACTGCGGCGCTTGGCCTGCGGCAGCACCGGCGGCAGCGGCACAGTGAAAGCGAATTCGCTGTCCTTGCCGAGCGGCTTGGTGCAATCGAAGCCGGCCTTGGCGCCGCTGCGGCTGCCGCGCAGCGAGGGATCGAGCGGCACGGCGCGGAAGCCCGAAGCGACCACGAGATCGCGATCCGCCTGGAAGCGTGTCGCCAGCGCCCAATCGATCTGCTCGTCGGAGAACACATCGATGTCGTCGTCGACGACGATGACATGCTTCACGTCGGCGGTGGAGCAAAAGACGGCGGCGATGGCGTTGCGCGATTCGCCCGGATAGCGCTGCTTGATCGCGATGCGGATGTTGTACATGCCGCCCGACGAGCCGGTGCAGCAGACCGCGACCGGCTCGCGGATCGCTTGCTTGAGCACCGCCCAGATGGCGGCTTCGGTGCGCGCTGCGCCGAGATTGGCGGTGTCGGTGCGGCCGATCAGCCTCCCGCCGATGGTCACGGTCTGGAAGATCGCATCCTTGCGGCGCGTAACGGCGGTCAGGTGGAACACCGGATTGCG
>DATMZZ010000078.1:0-17373 GCA_035573175.1 Allostellaceae bacterium | reverse complement strand
GGCGCTCGCCCAGCATCGCCGGAAAGCGCGCGCTCTTGGGCGATTGGCCGCCGGCACCATGCAGGAAGACAATGACCTTGCCGCTATCGCCCGTCTCGCGATATTGGAATTCGATCCCGCCGGCTTCGATGAATTTATCGGTGATGCTCATCGCTCAGATCCCCCGCGCCGCCGGCATCACTTCTTTGGCGAAGAGCTCGATCGAGCGCCGTTTCTTATCCGGCGCGCCGCTGCGGTCGAAGATAAGATTGAGCATGCCGCAGCCGATCTCCTGATTGAGCCGCTTGATCTGCGCCAGCACGGTCTTCGGTCCGCCGATGATCATCGTGCCGCGCTCCAGCGCCTCCTCGAGACTCTTCGGTTCGTCGGCCGAGAGATTCTTGAAGCGCGCGAGCAGGTTGGCATCGCCCTTGCCGTAGAAGCCGGAGGTCGCGACGAGACGGTTCATGTCGCTGAGGCCGCCGGCCGGCATGGTGTGACCGAACATCGGCCGCACCGCATCGAAGGCCTGCTCATCCGTTTCGCCGACATGGATCGGAAGCTGATAGATGATCTGCTCCGCTTTCGGTTCCCAGCCATATTCGGCGCATTTCGCGCGGTAATGCTTCGCGGCTTCGGCAGCGAGCGGCATGTTCGTGAAAGCGAGGCCGAGCCCGACCTTTTTGCGCGCGGCGAACTCGCCGGACTCACGGCTCGATCCCGAGACATAGACCGGCGGCGTCGGCTCTTGCAGCGGCCGCGGCCAGATCGAGACGTTGCGATAATGGTAGTACTTGCCTTCCCAGCCGAAGGGCTGGCGATCGGTCCACGCCTTGATGATGAGGTCCCAGGCCTCTTCGAAACGCGTACGCGATTCCGCCGGGTTCACGTTGTAGACGAGATATTCATAAGGCGCGCCGCGCAGCAAGCCCGCGACGAGCCGACCGCCGGAGAGATTGTCGATCATCGCATATTCTTCGGCGATGCGGACGGGATTGCCGGTGAGCGGGATCAACGCACCGAGGATCGCGATCTTCGCGCGCTTCACATGCTGCGTCAGCGCGCTCGCCAGCACCGTGACATTGGGCGCGAGGTTGAAGGGGGAATAATGATGCTCGGCGCAAGCGATCCAGTCGAAGCCGAGCTCGTCTTCCATCGCGACTTCTTCAAGGCAGGAAGCGACCGCGCGCCGGGCCTGGTCGGGCTCGAAATATTGGTTAGGCACCGGCCATTTATTGCCCGGCATGCGGGTACGCCCATAAGGCATGCCGTTAAAAACCGAGAATTTCATGCGTAAAGCCCCCTGCTCCGTGGGCTACCTTATCGGTCGCCCAAAGCGTGGGCAATGGCGCGCCGGTGCGCGGTGGCTACTGACTCGGCACCGGAATGATGCTGCGCTCATCGATGACGCTGCGCGCATCGAAATTGCCTTTGATCAGACCCTGGCTGCGAAACCACTCGACCTGATGCAGGACATCCTTCACGTCGAGCCGCCCGTCGGGATCGACGTAAGCGATCGCGGGCAGCAATTGCTCGGTCGGCTGGTGCAGATATTTCGACATGATCGGGAGCGCCTCAGCCGCGCCCGGGCCGTCGTGGCGCTTGCCGGCCGCGTCGATGAAGGCATCGTAGTAATCGTGCTTGCCGCGCCGTACGGCGCGGAGGAAGCGCTCGACCATGTCGTGGCGATCGTTCGCTGTCTTGGTCGCAGTGAAGACCACGCCGGTCTGCCAAGCGACCTCATCCCCGACAAAGCCGAGCAGATGCATCTCGCCGCGGCCAACCGCGGGCATCATTGCCGCCGCGAGCATGATGCCCGCATCGACGGTACCGCCGGTCAGCGCTGAGAGAATGTTCGGATTGGATTGCAGCGCCGCGAGACGGTCGATTTCGCATCGACACCGTATTTTTCCTCGATCAATACCAGGCTGTAATGCGGCGGCGAGCCGAATTGCGAGATGGCGATCGAATGGCCGCCGAGATCTTTCAGCGAGCGCAGCCCGGCATCATAGGCACGGTTCGAGGCAGCGATGCCGTTGACGCGGAAACCCGGCGCTTCGCGACTGGCAGCGGCAATGATCTTGAGCGCGCCCTGGCCGGAAAGCGAATAGAGTCCCGCCGAGGCGCCGGTATGGCCGAAATCGACCGAGCCCGATGCCACGGCAACCGCGATCGGCTCCGATGAATCGAAGAGAACGAATTCCGGATCGAGATTTTCGGCGGCGAAATAGCCTTTCTCTTGCGCGATGAAAATGCCGCCGGCGGTCGTCGATTTCGACAAGCCGATCTTGATCGCGTACGCCGCCCCTGCTGGTGCCGCCGCGAGCGCGAAACTCGCCAGCATCAGCCCCGCCAGCATCTGGCCAATAAGCGGTCTCTGCATCGTTCCCCCGTTTGAAGCTGCGACGGTCTCGAATTGGTCGATGCCGTCAACCATGGCCCCTCTGGCAGCATCGCGCAATTGCGCCTAGGTTTTCGCATAACAACGGTATCGGGAGCGAATCATGTCGCACATCATCGACACCCATCACCACATTTATCCGACACGCTATGTCGCGCGGAATCTGCAGCGCCTGCTCGACGACGCGACCATCCTCCCCGCCTCGGCCTATCAGAATTGGACGCCGAGCCTCGCGCTCGAGCAGATGGACAAGGCCGGCATCGAGAGCGCGATCACCTCGATCACCAGTCCCGGCGTCTGGTTCGACGGCGACGGCGCCAGCGACAACCGTGCCCGCGCACGCGATTGCAACGAGTTCGGCGCGACGATGATGCGCGAACATCCCAAGCGCTTCGGCATGTTCGGCGCGATTCCGGTGCCCGATATTGATGGCAGCCTCGCTGAGATCGCCCATATCTTCGATGTGCTGAAGCTCGATGGCATCGGCGTTCTCACCTCTTATGCCGGCAAGCTCCTCGGTGATCCGGCTTTCGACCCGGTGTTCGATGAGCTCAACCGCCGCAAAGCGAAGGTCTTCGTCCACCCGACGATGTCGTGTTGCGGCAATGTGTTTCCCGGCGTCTCCGGACCGACGATCGAATTCCCGACCGACAGCGCCCGCGCGATTGCCAGCCTGTTGCTGCGCGGCACCTTCGCGCGCTGTCCCAATATCACTTTTCTCTTCTCGCATGGCGGCGGCACGCTGCCTTCGATCGTGCAGCGGGTGCTCGGCAGCGTTCGCCACATGAGCGAGGCGGATCGCGCGCGCTTCGTGCCGAACGGCGCGGAATACGAATTGCAGCGCCAGTATTACGACGTCGCGAGCGTCGCGATGAATCCCGCCGGCATGGCCGCGGTGCTGAAGCTCTGGCCATCAACGCAGATCACCTATGGCTCCGATGCGCCCTTCGCCTCGACGACCGGCATCGTCGAAGCCCTCGCGAAGCTCGATCTCGCGCCGGCGCTGCTGCAGGCGATCCATCGCGACAATGCGCTGCGTCTCTTCCCGCGCTTTGGCTGAGGCGCGTTTCACGTGCGGGGGGCTGAGGCGCGTTTCCCGCATGCGCGCATGCGACGAAAACAAGACGCGTTCGCTTGCCCGCCGATAGTCTGAGCGCTACGTTTCAACGAAATTTTCGCGCGTGTGAGTCGGAGGCTTTTATCATGGATATGACCGGCGAGTACCGCATTGCGGCGCCGCGCCAAAAGGTTTGGGACGCACTCAACGATCCCGAGATTCTGAAGCAGGCGATTCCGGGCTGCGAGACGATTACCAAACATTCCGATACCGAGATGAGCGCGACGGTGCGCGCCAAGGTCGGTCCGGTGAGCGCGCGCTTCGGCGGCAAGGTCACGATCTCCGATCGCGATCCGCCTAACAGCTACAAGATCATGGGAGAAGGCACGGGTGGCCCCGCGGGCTTCGCCAAGGGCGGCGCCAGCGTGAAGCTGACCGATGACGGTGACGGTACCAAGCTCAGCTACACTGTCGAGGCGAATGTCGGCGGCAAGCTCGCGCAGATCGGCTCGCGCCTCATCGACGCGACCGCGCGCCAGATGGCCGAAAATTTCTTCTCGAAATTCGCGCAGATCGTCGCCAGCAGCAGTCCCGCGCCGGCCGCTGCCAGCGCGTCGGCGCCGGTCGCCGATGCCGGCGCTGCTGCCGAAGCGCCACCCGTCACGGTGGCGGTCACCCCGCCGCCGCCCAGCGGCTCGGTCGAAGCGCCGCCGCCCAGCCGTCCGACGCCCTCAAGCGCGCCCGGCAGCGAAAGCAAGCGGCTTTCGCCCGCCGTTTGGGTCACGGCACTCGCTGTTGTGGTGATCGTACTGCTATATATCTTCACACGTTGAGGCTAAATCCGCGGGGCGCTTGACCAAAGCGCCGCCGCGAACGAAACTCCGCCTCCACGCGAGGCGCCTGAGTATGAGGGAGGACGACGAATGCCATCCGTAACCATCACGGTGAACGGCAAGCCCGAAACCCGCGAGGTTGAGAACCGCACCCTGCTTGTGCAGTTCCTGCGCGAGCATCTGGGCCTGACCGGCACGCATGTCGGCTGCGACACCAGCCAGTGCGGCGCTTGCGTCGTCCATATCGACGGCTATTCGGCGAAGAGCTGCACCATGCTGGCGACGCAGGTGAACGGCTCCAGCGTTACCACCATCGAGGGCCTCGCCAAGGGCGACCAGCTCCATCCGATGCAGGAATCCTTCCGCGAGAATCACGGCCTGCAATGCGGCTTCTGTACTCCCGGCATGGTCATGAGCTCGATCGACCTGCTGCGCGTCACTCCGAAGCCGACCGAGCGCCAGATCCGCGAGTGGCTCGAGGGCAATATCTGCCGCTGCACCGGCTACCACAACATCGTGAAGGCGATCGCGGCTTGCGCCGAGAAACAGGCGAAGGCCTAAAGGGGAGCGGCCATGTATAATTTCAACTACCACCAAGCCAAGAACGTCGACGAAGCCTCGAAGCTCGTCACCAGCGTCGAGGAAGGCAAGGTCATGGCCGGCGGCATGACGCTGATCCCGACCTTGAAGCAGCGCCTCGCTAAGCCCTCCGATGTCATCGATCTCGGCAAGATCCCCGAGCTCAAGGGCATCAAGAAAGAGGGCAATGCTATCGTCGTCGGCGCAATGACGCGGCATTTCGATGTCGCCAATTCCGATGTCGTGAAGCAGTCGATCCCCGGTCTCGCCCAGCTCGCCGGCCATATCGGCGATCCGGCCGTGCGCCATCGCGGCACCTGCGGCGGCTCGATCGCCAACAGCGATCCGGCGGCGGACTATCCGTCGAGCGTGTTGGCGCTCAACGCCACTATCATCACCAATAAGCGCAAGATCGCGGCCGACGATTTCTTCAAAGGGCTCTTTGAAACCGCCCTTGAACCGGGCGAGATCATTACCGCGGTCAGCTTCCCGATCCCGGAGAGGTCGGCCTATATGAAATTCCCGAACCCGGCGTCGCGCTATGCGATCGTCGGTGTGTTCGTCGCCAAGACCGGCAACAATGTCCGCGTCGGCGTTACTGGCGCCGGCGCGTGCGCCTTCCGCCAGAAAGACATGGAAGCCGCCCTGTCGAAGAACTTCTCGGCTGATGCCATCAAGGACATCAAGCAGAGCGATAACGGCCTCAACTCCGACATCCATGCCAGCGCCGAATACCGCGCGCATCTGGTCAATGTGATGGCGCGCCGCGCGGTCCAGGCCTGCGGCTAAGCCGAACGATCATACCGGACTTGAAGAGGGCGTCTCGCAAGAGACGCCCTCTTTCGTTTTCTCTCCTTCGTCATTGTGAGGGACGACCCGGCCAATCGCTCTTCGCGATTGGCCCCTCCGGGTTCGCGCGCGAGAAGCGCGTGAACGGGTCCCCAGCTGAAGCAACTTAGGGCAACACACGCGGCCCTGGATTGCTTCGCTTCGCTCGCAATGACATGGTAATTTTAGAGAGCAATCAGGGAGGAAAAATGCGCCGCCTTGCTACGAGCTCTTTTGCTCTAATCGTTGCAATCGCAATCACCTCGCCCGCTTCCGCCGCGACCAAGCTCATCTTCATGCACAACGCGTCGGCATCTTTCGCCGCGATGTTCGTCGCCAAGGATCAGGGCATTCTCGAGAAGCACGGGCTCGATGTCGAATTCACGCCGGCGCAAAGCGGCGCCGTAATGCCGCCCGCGCTCGTCTCCGGCTCGGTGCAGCTTGCCGCGCCGACAGCGACGGTGCTGGTGCAGGCGCATGAGCAAGGCATCGATCTCGTCGCGGTCGCCAATACCGCGGCTTACCCCTCGGCGGCGGACGGGCAGATCGTCGGCCGTACCGGAAGCGGCCTCAAGGAAACCCGCGACCTGATGGGCCACAAGGTCGGCCTGCCGAGTCTTGGCGGCATCTTCGAGGTGTTGATGCGCGATTGGGTGCGCAAGGCCGGCGCCGACGACACCAAGGTGCAATGGCTCGAGGTGCAGATGCGCCAGATGGGCGATGCTTTGAAGAGCGGGCTGGTCGACGCCGCCGTGCCGGTCGAGCCGTTCTACAGCCGCATCGTCCGGAGCGGCATCGGCTATCCGATGGGCGATTTCGAGGCCGCGGTCCCGGCCGGCACCATTCCGGTGCTCTATGTGACGACGCGCGCCTGGGCGACAGCCAATCCGCAAACCATCACAGCGTTGCGCGAATCAATGGCCGAAGCCATTACCTTCATCGGCAATCCCGCCAACGCCGCCGCCGTGCGCTCCGCCATCGCCGCCCATACCAAGCTGCCGCCGGAAGCGGCGGCGACGCTGAAGATCCCGTCAGGTCTCCAAGTGCCGGTGAAGCCGCAAGGGCTGCAATTCTGGGTCATGGTGATGCGGCAGCAGGGACTCATCGAGCACGATATCGATCCGGCCAGCCTCATCGCCCCATGAACGACAGCGAGCTTCGCGCCGCCGGCATCCGCTTCGAGCGCGACGTCGTCGTGCCGATGCGTGACGGCACGAAGCTCAGCACCAATGTCTTCCGCCCGGCCGAGGGCAAACGCGTGCCGGTGGTGATGTCGGTGACGCCTTACGGCAAGGACAAGCTGCCCGACCGAATCGGGAATTTCTTCATGTGGCTCGCCGGCGTGCGCTTCGGCGATATCCAGATCTCGCGCTACACCGGTTTCGAGGCCCCCGATCCTTTCTATTGGGTGCGTGCCGGTTATGCCGTGATGCAGGCCGATGTACGCGGCATGCATAAATCCGAAGGCCGCGCCGGCGTGCTCAGCAACCAGGACGCCGAGGATTACTACGATCTCATCGAATGGGCCGCCGCACAAAGCTGGTGCGATGGTGGCGTCGCGCTGTCCGGCGTCTCCTATCTCGCGATGTCGCAATGGCGCGTCGCGCCGCTGCGCCCGCCGCATCTGAAAGCCATCGTGCCTTGGGAAGGCGTCAGCGATCTTTATCGCGAATTCGTCTCCCAGGGCGGCATCCCCGAGACCGGCTTCGTCCCGATCTGGTGGAAGAACCGCATGAAGCGCGGCCGGAACAAGAAATTCGTCATGGCCGAGGATTTTCTTGCCAACGTCGAGCGCCATCCGCTGATCGACAGTTATTGGCGCGAGAAGCAGCCGGCGCTCGAGCAGATCGAGGTGCCGGCCCTCGTCTGTGCGAGTTGGTCGGATCAGGGTCTCCATACGCGCGGCTCATTCGAGGCTTTCGCGCGTATCAGCTCAAAACAGAAGTGGCTCTACACCCATGGCCGCAAGAAATGGGAGACCTATTACAGCCCCGAGGCGCTCGCGACGCAGAAGCGCTTCCTCGACCATTTCCTCAAAGGCCAGGACAATGGCTGGAACGAGATTCCGCCGGTGCGCATCGAGCTGCGCAAAGCCTATTACCAGCATGAGCTGCGCTACGAGCAGCAATGGCCGCTGCCGAATACGCGGTTGACGCCGCTCTATCTCGATGGAGCGAGCAATACGCTGAGCACGACGATGCCCGCAACCGAAGCTATCGCGATCTACGATCCTATCAAGAATGGCGCGCGTTTCTCGCTGCGCTTCAGCGATCCGGTCGAGCTCACTGGCGAGACCAAGCTGCGGCTCTGGGTCAGCACCTCGGAAGGCGACGATCTCGATCTCTTCGTCGTGCTGCGCAAATTCAATGCGAAGAACAAAGAGGTCTTCTTTTGCGGCTATAACGGTTATGAAAAAGACGCCGTCGCCAAAGGCTGGCTGCGCGTCTCGCATCGCGCGCTCGATCGAGAAAAGAGCCGGCCGTCGCGGCCTTATCACACGCATGAGCAGATCGAAAAACTCGTACCCGGCCGGATCGTGCCGATCGAGATCGAGATCCTGCCGTCCAGCACCTGGTTCGAAGCGGGCTCGCGACTGGAGCTATCCGTGCTCGGCTCCGACGGTGCGAAATATCCCGCCTTCAAGCACAAAAACACCGTGAACCACGGCAAGCACAGCATCTATTGCGGCGGCCATTATGATTCGCATCTGCTGGTGCCGCTAATCCGCGGCCGGCTGGCCTGACCCGCTTTAAGGCTTGTCGGCTCGCGCAAATCGGGGCATCCTCCTTGTTAGTTCAGACAAACCAATAAGAGCCTGAACAGGGAGGTTTTCATGCTGGGATTCCGCCATCTCACCGCATCGCTCGTCGCGCTATGCGCGATCGCCAGCCCCGCCGCGGCCGCCGAGACCGAGCACGCGACAATCGCGCTGCCCGCAATCGCCGCGATCTTTTCGTCGATTTACATCGCGCAGGATGCCGGTATCTACAAGGACGTTGGCCTCGACGTGAAGGAGCAGGTCATCCAAGGCATCGGCTCGGCCAATGCGGTGATCGCCGGCTCGATCGATTTCTCGAGCTCGTCCGGCGTCACCCTCACACGCGCTGTGGCGCGCCATCAGCCTGTTGTCGGCATCGCCAACACCTTCGAACGCAGCGGGTTCTGGATCGTCATCACCAAGAAAGTTGCGGATGAGCGGCATTTCGATCCCAAAGCGCCGCTTGCCGAGCGTGCGAAGTTGATGAAGGGGCTGCGTTTCTCGGTCGGAGCGATACAGGCGATCCCCGACGCCTATGCCAAGGTGATCGCCCGCATGGGCAGCCTCGATCCGGACAAAGATATCGTCCGCTCCGGCATTCCGCCGCGCGAGACATTGGGCGCGATGAAGACCGGCTCGATCGACGGCGCCTCGATCGGTCCGCCCGTGCTGGAGGAATTACAGAAGGACAATTTCGCCGTCGTCCTCGCCGACGGCACCACCGCCAACCCGCCCGATCCGCCCTGGCTCGCCCATGTCGCCGCCAACGTGATCTTCGTCCGGAAACAGACCTGCACCGAGCGCAAATCGCTATGCGTCAAAATGGGCGAGGCGATGGTGAAGGCTTCCGATTACATTCATCACAACGCCGACGGAACCAAGAAGATCCTGGCCAAGCGGCTCAATATCCAGGATGCCGCGGTCCTCGATGATACATATCGCGTCGTGTCCCTCGCGACGCCGCAGAAACCGACGCTCGATGCCAAAGGACTTGGGGCCGCCGAGGAACTCAACATCCAGGCAGGTTTCATGCCGGCTTCGGAAAAGCTCAAATCCTATGACGACGTCTTCACAAACGAATACGTGAAATAACGACGCGTGGCGCCTGGGTCGCAGGTAGCGCGCACGCGCAACAGGAGGAAAGCAAGATGCGGGTCTTTCGCCATTTGCTCGCCGCAGGCGCGGCGGCCCTGATCGCCGCCGCGAGTACCGCTCAGGCCGAAACGGAAAATGCCTCGGTTGCGCTGCCTGCGGTCGTGCCGATCTTCGCGTCCCTCTATGTGGCACAGGATGCCGGCATCTATAAGGACGTCGGCCTCAACGTCAAAGAGCAAGTGATCCAAGGCATCGGGTCGGCAAATGCCGTCATTTCGGGATCGGTCGATTTCTCGAGCTCATCCGGCGTCACCCTCACCCGCGCCGCGGCTCGCCAGCAACCGGTCATTGGCATCGGCAACACTTTTGACCGCAGCGGCTTTTGGATCGTGATCAAGAAATCGATCGCCGATGAGCGGCATTTCGACCCCAAGGCGCCGCTCGCCGAGCGCGCGAAGCTCATGAAAGGTCTTCGTATCGCGATCGGCGGCTTCCAGTCGATCCCTGACGCTTATGCCAAGACCATCGCGCATGCCGGCGGTCTCAACTCCGATAAGGATTTCGTCCGCGCGGCGATTTCGCCGCAAGACACGGTTGGCGCGATGAAGATCGGCTCGATCGACGGTGCCTCGGTTGGGACACCGATTGTCGGACAGCTGCTGGAAAACAATTTCGCCGTGGTGCTGACCAATGGCACGACCGCCAACCCGACAGACCCGCCCTGGCTCGGCCATGTCGCCGCCAACGTCATCTTTGTCCGAAAGCAAACCTGCACGGAGCGCAAATCGCTGTGTGTTAAGATGGGCCAGGCAATGGTGAAGGCGGCGGCTTATGTCCACCAGCATGCCGACGAGACCAAGAAGATCCTCGCCAAGCGCCTCAATGTTACCGACGCGACTATTATCGATGAGATGTATCGCGTGGTCGTTGCCGGCACACCGCTCGCGCCGACCCTCGACGCAGAGGAACTGTCCGCCGCCGAAGAGCTCAATATCCAAGCAGGCTTCATGCCGCCGGATCAGAAGCTGAAATCCTACGACGGCATCTTCACAAACGAATTCGTGAAGTAACCCGCCGCCGCGCAGCGCTTCGGCGGTGCGCCGGGCCTCATGGGGCCCGGCGCGTTTGCTTCTCCCCTCGCCGATCTTCGGGGCTTGTCGCAGCCCCGAAAGATGGGCATGTTGCGCGGGGCTCCGGCCGGATCAGGCCAGCTGCGATGAGGGGAGAAATAGAACCACATGCCACGAAGCCGTTACTTAGCCGGAGCTATGCTCCTGACCGGCCTTGCCGCTGCGATGCCGGCGCACGCCGATGTCGAAAAAGCCCGTATGGCCTTTCCGGCGATCGCGCCGATCTTTGCCTCGTCCTGGATCGCCCAGGATGCCGGTATCTACAAAGAGGTCGGGCTCGAAGTCTCCGAGCAGGTCATTCAAGGCATCGGCTCCACCAATGCCGTGATCGCCGGATCGATGGATTTCGCCAATGCCTCGGGCGTCACGCTGACCCGCGCCGCCGCGCGCAATCAGCCGATCATCGGCATTGCCAATACTTATGACCGCAGCGGCTTCTGGGTCGTACTCAGCAAGAAGGCTGCCGAGGCGCGGCATTTCGATCCGAAAGCGCCGCTCGCCGAGCGCGCGAAGATCCTGAAGGGTCTGAAATTCGCGGTCGGCGGTATTCAGACCATTCCGCATTCCTATCTCAACGCGATCGCCAGGGTCGGCGGGCTCGATCCGCAGAAGGATCTGATCGTGTCGGCGATCGTGCCCCCGGAGACGCCGGGTGCGATGCAGACCGGCGCCGTCGACGGCGCTTCGGTCGGCCCGCCGGTCATCGAACAGGTCGTTCAGGACCAGGGCGCTGTCATCGTCGCCAACGGCACTACGGCCAACCCGGTCGATCCGCCTTGGCTGACTCATGTCGACGCCAATGTGATCCTGGTCAAGAAGCAGACTTGCGTCGAGCACAAGTCGCTCTGCGTGAAGATGGGCGAGGCGCTGGTGAAGGCGGCCGCCTTCATCCACGATCATCCGAAAGAGACGACCGCGATGCTCGGCAAGCGCACGCGCATCACCGACCAGAAGGTCCTCGACGGTATGTACAAAGTGACGCTGGAATCGACCCCGCTCGCGCCGGTGCTCGACGCGAAAGGCCTCGAGACCGCCGATCAGCTCAATGTCGAAGCAGGCTTCCTGCCGGCCGACCAGAAGCTGAAGTCGTACGACAATATCTTCACGAACGAGTACGTGCAGGGCGGGAAGTAAACCCGTCCGACTACCATCATTGCGAGCGAAGCGAAGCAATTCAGAGCAGCACATGTTGCCCTGGATTGCTTCGTCGTGCTTCGCACTCCTCGCAATGACGAGGCTATAACTACTTCTCGCTCCTCACCTTCATCGCCTCGGCGCGATAAGCGGCGAGGATGGCAGCGCCGTTAGGCGTGTTCTTGGTCCAGGCATCGATCTCGGCCTGGACGATCTGCTTCTGGTATTGATCCTTATCGGCTGCGGCGAGCGATGCGATCACATGGCCCGGCCGCTTGCGAACTTCGGCCTCCGAACTCGCATAGATATTGTCGAGCGATTGGCCGAGCAACTCCGACGCGGCATAGCCCGAATTCTTGTCGATCGCCGCTTTCGCCGCGGGCGGCAGCTTGGCATAAGCATCCTTGTTCATCATCAGCATGCCACCGCCTGAACCGAGGCCGACAGCGAGGTGATAGCTCGTCACCTCGTCGAGCTTGTATTCATGAACGCCGAGCCAGCCGATCACCGTGGCTTCTGCCGTATGGCGCGCGAGCATCTCGTAGAGATCCGGTGGGCTGGTGCTGATCGGCGCCGCGCCAAGGCCTTCGACGACGCGCGAATTGACCTTGGTCAGGGTCGCGATGCGGAGCCCCTTGAGATTGGCGAGCCGCGTAACCGGCTTCTGCGCGCTCAGGAAGGATTGCGGATAGACGAAGAGCGAGAGCGGCTTGATCGCATCATATTCATGGCCAAGCAGCCCGTCCTGATAGAGCTTCCAAAACGCCGGCGCGCCTTCCTTGCCGATGATGTCGGAGGGCAGCTCGACCACGGTCGATAAGGGAAACTTGCCGCCGATTGAGCCCTGCACTGCCGCGGCGATATCCGCCGCGCCGCCGGTCACGCGGTCATAGACATTCCCGAAGGTCGCGAGCGTGCTGCCGAAGAAGGGCTGCAGCTTAAGCGCGCCGGCCGCATCGGCCTCGATGCGCGCGATCCACGGCCCCCAGAGCCCGGTCCAATTCGGCATCGTCGTGGTGGTCCCCGGCAACGCAATGCGCAACGTCACCGGCTCGTCCGCGCGCGCCGCCGCCGTCAACGTCCATGCCGCAAGCGCTGCGGCGATCGCGATGGCTCGCTTCAGCATGGCCCCCTTCCCGTGGGCACGACTATTTGAACGCGCGGACGACCTCGCCCATCAGCTTGATTGAGTTGCGCACGAGCTCTTTCGGCATATGGCCGATCTCGTGATTGGCGCAGAAGATGTCGAAGCCGATCTTCTTCTTGCCCTCTTTCAGCCGCTTGATCACGGTGTCGGGGCTGCCGACGATGGCCAGCCCGTTCTCGATATTGAACTCGTAATCGCGGCCGGCGCGGAAGATGGTCTCGCCACGCGCCTTGTCGTCAGGGCGCTCGCTGTCGCGACCCATGCCGCGCGCATGCGTGCCCCAGCCGATGCGCGTGTTCTCGAGCGGACCGCCGCCGACCGGCACCGCGCCGCCCTCGCGTTTGGCGAGCCACGTCCGCGCCTCGTCATGCGCCTTCTCATCGGTCTCAGCGACATGGACTTGGCGCTGTAGGAAGACGCGCGGCATCGGTCCCGGGTGATTACATTCGCGCCAGATCTTGCGATAGAGATCGAATTTCCGCGCGATGACATCGTCGGTGTCGAGATTCTGCGCGACGTGATAATTGTTGCGCGCGGCAAATTCGACGGCGGCATCGCTATGCACCGCCGACCAGATCGGCGGGTAGGGCTTCTGGAAAGGCTTCGGCTGCGGCAGGGCTTCGTCGAAATGGAAGTATTTGCCGTTGAAGGTGACCTCGTCCTGGGTCCAGGCCATCTTCACGATCTGCATCACTTCGGTCGAGATCGCCGCGCGCTGATAGAAATCCATGCCCCAGCGGATGAATTCATGCTCGTGCACGCCGATACCGGTGCCGAATTCGACCCGGCCGCGCGAGAGCTGATCGAGCATCGCGACATCCTGGGCGAGCCGCAGCGGATGGTGGAAAGGCAGCGACCACATCATCGTGCCGATGCGCAGCTTGCTGGTCGCGCGGGCGACGGCCGTCAGATAGACGCTCGGCGCGGTGATGCGCCCGATCGGCGAATTCTGATGCTCGATCACGAAATAGGAATGCCAGCCGGCTTCCTCGAGCTCCTGCGCGAGCCGGATATGCTCGTCATAGACATCGGCCATCGGCCGGTCCGTCGGAGCATAGCCGCCCACTGCATCCCAAAGCGCAAAATCGATTTCCGCCACGTAACGTGCCCTCCCATGCTTCTGCCAAACCATAGCATAGTAGCCGCGCATGCCTAGTTACGCCCGAGGCGAAGCTTGGGACGACTGAAACCATTTTTTCGCCGCGCCGTTACCCAAGACGGACACGTTTTGGACGCGTCCCGTCTCAGTACGAAAGGAGGGAAGATGAAGATCGCCAACATTATGAGCCGCGATGTGCATTTCATCGGCCCGGACACGACGCTGCGTGAAGCAGCGAGCAAGATGAAAGAGATCGACTGTGGCGCCCTGCCCGTCGCCGAGCGCGACAAGCTGATCGGCATGCTGACCGATCGCGACATCGTCATCCGCGGCATTGCCGCCGGCAAAGGCCCAGACGCCAAGGTCCGCGACGCAATGAGCCGCGAGATCAAATATTGCTACGAAGATGAAGACGTCCAGCACGTCGCAGAGAACATGGCTGAGTTGCAGATCCGGCGGCTGCCGGTGATGTCGCGCGATAAGCGCCTTATCGGCTTCGTCTCGCTGTCGGATATCAGCCGCGGTTCGCTGCCGCAGACCGCGCGCGCCCTGCACGGCATATCGAAGCCAGGCGGCCAGCACAATCAGAGCCGCGCCGCTTAAGGCGCAGCGAGCACACCGGGATCGTCGCGCGGGAGGCATACCGCTCGCGCGACGATCCTGTGTGCTCTTCTTGGACGAGCGCCAGCGCGTCGGGAACCGATGTACGGCGGCACCGTTGCTTGGGCTGAGCATCACCATCGGGAGACAGCGATGAGCGACATCAAGACTCCGGCCCATAAGAAAACCAAGGACGAACCGGGCGCGAGCGTCGATGAGCAGATCGACGACAGTTTCCCGGCCAGCGATCCCCCGTCCTACAACGCCGGCGGTCGCGTCGGGCGGCCCGATCGCGCGAAGGAAGAAAAAGACAAGCGACCGGCCAAAGCCGATAAACGATAAATAAGGATCGCCGTCTGCTTTGAATTTCGATCTGTCGCCGGAGAGTGTCAACCGCGCGGTCGACGTTGCATGGACATGGACGGCGGCGTTCCTGCCGCGTTTCGTCGCCGCTGTCCTGATCCTGCTCGTCGGCTCGCTCATCGCGCGGTGGCTCTCGCGCGCGATCTTCAACGCCACCGGCCGTACAGCGCATATCGACGCGACCGTGCGGCCGATTCTCGCCGCGATCGTCCGCTACTCGATCCTGATCCTTGTGTTCATCGCCGCGTTGAGCCAGATCGGGGTGCAGACGGCGTCGCTCTTCGCCGTGCTCGGCGCCGCCGGCATCGCCATCGGCCTCGCCCTTCAAGGCACGCTCAGCAACATCGCCGCCGGGCTCATGCTGCTGTGGCTGCGCCCGTTTCATGTGGGCGATTTCATCGAAGTGAACGGCATGGCCGGGACCGTGCGCGAAATCGGGCTGTTCGTCTGCCATCTCGAGACTTTCGACGGCATCTTCCTTTTCGCGCCGAATTCGACGATCTGGAACCAGGCGCTGCGCAATCACACCCGCAATACCGGGCGGCTCGTCTCGATCGACATCACCGTGCCGGCGAAAGCGGATATCGATCACGCGCGAGAGATTCTCCTCGCAATGGCGAGGCGCGATCGGCGCGTCTTGAAGAGGCCCCAGCCGCGGGTCTTCGTCGAGAGCCTGACGGGCGCCGGGCTGCTACTCAATCTGCGCGTCTGGGCCACTCACGAGAATGTCGGCGAGGTGCAGCGCGTGATCGTCGAGGAGGCGAAGGCCGAACTCGATTCTGCTGGTATCGATACCTTGCATCCGCAGCAGGTCGTGCGCGTCATCCCGCCGGACAGCGACCCGTCGCGGCTGCTATCGACCACGCAGCCCTACATCGACTAGGAATCAAAGGTTTGGGCGCGGCCGACCCGCTTTCCTCGGGCGCGGCTTTCCTCTAAAAACAACCAGCCCGTCCACTGCCTTAACAAGAAGAATTGCCATGGCTGCTTTGCCCGGTTCGGTCAGCGACACGCTCGCCCTTTTGGCGAAGGGTCAATACGTGTCCGATCGCAGCCTTGCGACCGCGATCTACCTGTCGCTCACACTTAATCGGCCGCTTTTCCTCGAAGGCGAGGCCGGTGTCGGCAAGACGGAAATCGCCAAGGTCCTGTCCGAGACGCTCGGACGGCGGCTTATCCGGCTGCAATGCTATGAAGGCCTCGACGTCGCCTCGGCTGTCTACGAATGGAACTACCCGCGGCAAATGATCGAAATCCGCCTTGCGGAAAGCAGTTCCGAGAGCAAGGACACGGTCGAGGAAGAGATTTTCAGCGACCGCTTCCTCATCAAGCGGCCGCTGCTGCAAGCGCTCGAGCCCGATCTCAACGGTGCTCCGGTGCTGCTAATCGACGAGCTTGACCGGACCGATGAGCCCTTCGAGGCGTTCCTCCTCGAAGTGCTCTCCGACTATCAGATCACCATTCCCGAGATCGGCTCGATTAAGGCGGAGCATCCGCCGATCGTTATCATCACCTCGAACCGGACGCGCGAAATCCACGACGCCTTGAAGCGGCGCTGCTTCTATTACTGGATCGACTATCCCGCCGCTGAGCGCGAGATCGAAATCCTGAAGCTGAAGGCACCCAAAGCGGCAGGGACGCTCAGCCGCGAAGTCGTCTCTTTCGTCCAGAAGCTGCGCAAGACCCAGGACCTCTTCAAGCTGCCCGGTGTCGCCGAGACGATCGACTGGGCACATGCGCTGACCCAGCTCGACGTGCTGGCGCTGACGCCCGAGGCGATCAACGACACGCTAGGCGTGCTGCTGAAATACCAGGACGACATCGCCAAGATGCAGGGCAGCGAGGCAGAGCGTTTGCTGACGCAGGTGAAGAACGAGCTCGCCGCCGCGGGCGGCTGAGTCGACTTCCTGACTCGCTACTTTCCCCGGCACGTTGAATAGAGCGCCGGAGCGGAACAAACCAAATCACGCGGGGTTCTGAGGGCAACAAAGGAGTTGTTGCCATGAGTGTTTTCGATGCCTTGACGAATCGCGCCAAGCATGGGGATTTCCCCTTCTCGCCCGGCGCCGATGAGGGCGATGAGGATATCCTCGATACGCTGAAGAAAGACCATGACGAGGTCGCCGAGATGCTCTCGCAGCTCGTCAAGAGCGACCGTGCCGCCGAACGCAAAGCGATCCTGAAGCAGATTAAGACCGCGCTCATGCCGCATCTGCGCGCCGAGGAGAAGATCGTCTATAACGGCGTCTATGCCCTCAAGGATAAAGACGCCAAGCAGGACAGTGCCGAGGGCTATATGGAGCATCAGCTCGCCGAGAAGATGCTCGCTACGCTCGAGCAGATCCAGGATGCGATGTCGCCTGAATTCTC
>DATMZZ010000077.1:0-2080 GCA_035573175.1 Allostellaceae bacterium | reverse complement strand
TTTAATTCGCCGGCGTATTGCAGGGGGCCGACGATCACGAGGTCGCGTGCTAGCGGCGATAGCTCGCGGCGGCGAAGCGCTTCGAACAGCAAGTCGCCGAGCTTCTCGGCAATCGCCGCTTTCTGCTCGTCGCTAATGACGTGGCCGACGGCGATGTCGTAGCCGCAGGCGGCGGCGACGGCACGGCCCGCCTCCTCGATGCGGATGACGCGGCTGGCTTCGTCCCACGCGATGAGCCGGGCGCCGACATTGATGGCCATGGTGTCGTGGACGGCGCCACCGATCACAATGGCTATTTTCGCCGTTCCACCGCCGACATCGACATTCATGCCGTTGCCGTGGTGCTTGGAGCGGAAGACGGCGCCCGAGCCGTGCGCGCCGAGGATCGCCTCGAGGTTGGGGCCGGCGGTGGCGCAAACGAAATGCCCGCCCTGATCGGCGAGCATGCGGATGATCGCGGCCGCGTTGTGCTTGCGAACCGCCTCGCCGGTGCAAATGACCGCGCCGGTGTCCACGGCGTCGGGCGCGATTTCCGCCTCGTCGTAAGCCTGCTTCACGAAGGCGGCGAGCTTTGCGGTATCGATCGTGTCGGGATCGGCGTAGGGCGTTAAGAGGATCGGCGAGCGATAGAGGACTTCGCGATAGATGACCTCGAACCGGCTCGACATGTCGGTGCTGCGCCGCCACATCACCAGCTTCGAGAACATGAGATGCGAGGTCGACGAGCCGATGTCGATGCCGACGCTGGTCAGGCGCAACCAGTCGGGATTGACCGGAAATCCATCGGCGCCGAGCTGGTCGAAAACCGCTTCGGCGTCCTCGCCGAAATGCCCATGGTCGCGGGGATCGTCGTGCATCGCTGTCTTTTCTATTTGAATTGCGAAGCGGCCGGCTGAGTAGCCGGCCGCCGAACCCTCTCTCAGACGTCAGGTCAGGTGTCGCGCGCGCTGGTCGGACCGACCTCGCCGTGGCATTTGTCGGCGAGGAAGGCCTTCATGCGGCACGGCGCGCCGTTTTTCGCCAACTCGGCCTCGAAGATTTCGTGGACCTTGGGATTCTCGTCCTGGTACTCGACCTGCCAGCCGCCGTCCTTGATGCTCTTGTCGGCATTCCAGCCGTCTTTGCTTGCCGGCGAGGTGAGACCGAACTCGCCGAGGCGTAGCGCCAGGTAGCGGGCGCGCGTGGGGCCGGTATTGAAGTGCTGGTGATAGCAGCTGTCGCTCGGGACGATGACCATGCCGCCCTTCTTCCAGTCGGCCTTCTGCAGGTCGGACATGTCGTCCTTCGTCCAGAGAAGCGAGAAGCCGACGCCGCTGAGGATCAGGAGGTGCGCGCCCGGGCCGTGGCGATGGCCCTTCTTATAGGTGCCGACCGGGAACTCGGAGATGTGCGACTTCAGCGAGCTCTTCGCCATCTCGAGCATCACGTTGATGCCGCCCGCGCCGCGCTCCTTCCAGCCATAGAGCGCCATGTCCGGCGCGTTGGGGATGAAGTTCGTTTCCCAGACGCGGCGGTTGAACAGCTTGCCGCCGCCGGTGAACGAGTTTTTGCCGCTAAAGCGGCTGGCGAAATTGAAGGGATTGTTGAAGATGAAGTCGTCGTCGCGGAAGAGGCGCATCATCTGCGGCGCATTCGTGACCGAGAGGTAGCGCGCCGGCTCGGATCCCGCATTGAAGTGCTGATACCAGGCGTTGAGCGGGATCGAGAACACGCTGCCCGATTGCCATTCGAAGGTCTGCGGCGGCTCGCCATCGAGCCAGATACGCGTGGCGCCGCGGCCCTTCAGCACGTAAGCGTTCTCTTCGTAGAGATGCCGCTCGGGCTCGGAGTGCTTGCCCGGCGCGATCTCGATCAACTGGGCATCGCCCGGCAGCGCGCC
This sequence comes from Allostellaceae bacterium, assembly GCA_035573175.1. Taxonomy (GTDB): domain Bacteria; phylum Pseudomonadota; class Alphaproteobacteria; order ATCC43930; family CGMCC-115725; genus CAIKMD01. Next base: position 201 of record DATMZZ010000077.1, on the reverse strand, counting down.
CTGGGGAAGCTTCAGATTGATGAAGGCGCCGGCGCCGCCTTTGCGCGCCCATGGCGAGAGCTCGACGTTCGCCAGGTCCTCGAACACGTACTCGTAGAGGACCCGCACCCCCTCGCGCTTCTGCCAGGCGTTGTAGGGATCCTCGATGACAAAGTCTTCGAGCGGCGCTGTCGGCTTCGCCGCAACTTTCATATCGGTGTC
>DATMZZ010000076.1:0-6750 GCA_035573175.1 Allostellaceae bacterium | reverse complement strand
CCGCGCGAGGCGCGCCGCGCTCTCGATCTCGGCATCGCTGGCGTCGGGCCGGCCATAGGCGATGTTGTCGCGCACCGACATCGGGAACACGAGCGGCGGCTGCAGCACCATGGCGATCTGCTGGCGCAGCGAATTGAGCTTGTAGTCGCGTAGATCGACGCCGTCGATGAACACGGCGCCGCCGCTCGGATCGAAAAAGCGCGGCAGCAGCCCCATCAACGTCGATTTGCCGGCGCCGGTCGGGCCGACCAGCGCGACCTTCATACCGGGCCTCACCGCGACGCTGATGCCGTCGAGCACCGGCATCTCCTCGCGATAGCGGAAGCGGATGTCGCGCCATTCGACGTCGCCGCGGGCGCCGCTGCTCGGGAAATTACGATGGCCGTCCTTGAGATCGGGCTCGGTGTCGAGCACTTCGAAAGAGCGCCGCGCGCCGACCCGCGCGCCGGCGATGAGGCCCCAGCTCTGCGTGATCTGGTTCACCGGGGTGTAGAGTTGGGCGAGATAGGAGATGAAGACGACGAGCTGGCCGATGGTCAAATTGTGCAACATCACGGAGCGCGCACCGACATAGATAACGAGCGCGGTGCCGGCGGCGGTGAGCGAATTGACCATGCCGGAATAGAGCGTCTGCCAGCTATAGAGCCGCAGCGTCGCGTCGAGGCTGTCGCGGCTCGCGCTCATGAAGCGGCGATATTCTTCCTCTTCCTTGGTGAAGGCCTGCACCACCTTGATCGAGCTCATCGCCCAATGGACGAGGGTGTAGACATAGCTGTCGCGGTCGCGCACCTCGGTGGCGACGGCGACGATCTTGCGGTTGAAGATCGCGATCAGCACGAAGAGCGCCGGCACGACGGTCAGCGAGACCAGCGTCAGGACCGGATCGAGCGGGATCATCACGACCAGCATTCCGCAGAGCAGCACGACGGCGGAGATGATCGGCAGCAAGCCGTTCATCATCACCGTCTGCACCGCGAAACTGTCGGCGGTGATGCGGTACATCAGATCGCCGACTTTTTGCCGGCTATGGAAAGCGAGCGAGAGACGCTGGAGATGCGCATAAAGCGCACCGCGCAGATCGTTGACCATGCCTTGGCCGACGGCGATGGTCGTGACGTTGTGCAGCCAATTAAGGGCGGCGCTGCCGATATTGATGAGGACCAGGCCGATCGTCGCCGCGAGCAGCAGATCAAGCGGCCCGAGCTGCGAGAGCAGCGGAATGCCCGTGTGGTTGTCGCCGAGCACATCGTCGATGACGAGCTGCAGCGGCCAAGGCTTCAGGAGCTCGAAGCCGGCGACCAGGAAAATCTGAATGAACGCCCAGAGGATGCGCCATTTATAGGGACGAAGATAAGGCAGCAGCTTCCAGAGGAGGCTGTTCATATCAGTCCGATTTCACCGGCGTCAGATGCTGGCGCTGCGCAATGGTGTCGACGATGCGATGCATCAGCCGGCCGAACTCGACAGTTCGGTAGGCGATCAGCGCGGCATGGGCGATGCCGAGGATGCCGATGATCGCCGCCCAAACCGGCGCATCGAGGATCAGCGCCGCCGCCGTCAGCACGGCGTAAGCGCGCAGCACGAAAGCCGAGAAGCGCGAGAAGCGCATGACGCAGCGAACGCGCATCAGCCGCTTCTCGCCGCCGTGATTCTCGGTGCAGACGAGAAGATAGGCGCGGCTCCAGAGGCCGCGCGCGATCTTCAGATCCCAATTGTCCCAGCCCTGATCGGTCTGGATGAAATATTTCTGCGGCGCGAGGAAGCGCATGATCTCGCCGATCACGATTTCCTTCTCGTCGCTCTTCTCGCTCCAGTAGGAGAGATAGAAGGTGCGGTCGCGCCAGGAGACGCGCGGTGCCTCGCTCGGCGGTGCGAGGGTGTTGGGGCTCGCCTCCGGCTCCTTCATCTCCTTGAAGCGCCATTTGAGGCGCTCCCAGCCGCGCAGGATCGGGCCGAGATAGATCAGCAGCGCGACGAGCGCGCGCGCCTTGAAGCCGCGGAAGCGCTTGTCGATCGGTGCGCGCAACGCGCCGTTGATGCACATCACCCAAGTGACGACCAGCGGTACCAGGAAGAGCAGGCCCCAGCCGCCGACGATCAGCCCGGCGAGCGCCAGGACGATCGCCACCACATTCCACTCGAAGGTCAGCGGCAGGAACTGCGCCAGAGAGGAGGGCGGCTCATAGAGCGTCTGGAAGAGCCCGCGGCCGAAGACGCCGGAATAGATCACCGGCTGGCGCGACAGCAGCAGCGAGGCGGAGAGATCGCCATAGATACGGCCGAGCCATTTCGCCTGGCCGAAGAGGTTGAAGCGGATGGGATGTTTCGAATAGACCAGCGCTTCGGCTTTGCCGTAGCCGCGCTGCTGGCCGATATAGGCTTTGACCGTGTTGCGCCGGAAATGCCAGACGACCGCGGCGGGGCTGAAGCCAATCGTGTAGCCCGCATCCTGGAAGCGCCAGCAGATATCGACGTCGTCGCCCGCGGCGCGATAGACCGGATCGAAGCCGCCGAGCTGAAGTAGCACGTCGCGGCGGAAGGCCATGTTGCAGCCGGCGATATGCTCGGCCGTGTCATCGGAGAGCAACACATGGGTCGGCCCGCCGGGCGAGACCGCGACCGCCGACGGGATGAGGCTGTCCTCGGGTGGTGGGAAATTGGGGCCGCCGCAAGCAACGAGGTCGGCCGCTTCCATCTTGGCAACGAGGTAATTGAGCCAGTCCGGATCGGCGACGCAATCGCTGTCGGTGTAGGCGACGATCTCGCCGGTCGCGGCCTCGGCGCCGACATTGCGCGCGACGCTGAGGCCTTTGTTCGGCTGCGAGATGATCTTGCAGTAACCGAAGCGCTCGGCGATGGCGAGGCTGCCATCGGTCGAGCCGTCATTGACGACGATCACCTCGTAATCGGGATAGTTGAGCTTCGCCAGCGATTCGAGGCAGTCCGCCATCGTTCGCTCGGCATTGTAGGTGCAGACCACGACCGAAACGCGCGGTGTGCGCGGCAGCGATGGCGGGATCGGCCCTTGATAGCGCGCGCGCACGGTGGCAAGCGCGGGCTTGGGATTGCGGTCGCGATCGACGAGGCCGAAAGCCCAATCCTCGATCAGATGGCCGCCGGTGAACCATTCATCGGTCCAGGCGAAGACGCAGGCGCCGGCGACGCCCATCTCGAAGGCGGCGCCAAGCTGCCAGGAGAGGATGCGCACTTGCTCGTCATCGCCCTCGCGCATCGAATCGATGCCGAACTCGGTCAGCACCAGCGGCCGGTCGACGGCGAGGTTGTGCAGCCGCGACACATATTTGCGGAAAGCGTGCTCGTGATGGAGATAGACGTTGAAGCAGAGGAAGTCGGTGAAATCGATCGTCAGATATTCGGTTGACGGAAAGTTCGCGTAGGAGACCAGGCGCTCGGGATCGATGTCCTTGATCAGGCCGACGAGCTTCTTCAAGAAAGCGCGGACGTTGTTCGGCCCGTGCCAGCGCACCATGTCGGGCGGGATCTCGTTGCCGACGAGGAAGGCAAGGATCGCCGGATGGCGATTCATCGAGCGCACGGTCTCGAGCACGGTACGCTCGATGTCGCGCTCGATCTCGGGGCTGTCGAGGAAAGTGACGTGCTGCGACCATGGCACGCCGACCAGCATTTTGAGGCCGTGATCGTCGGCGAGGTCGAGCAACCAGATCGGCGGCGGGGTGAAGACGCGGATCGTGTTGATGCCGGTCTCCGCCATCATGCGGAAATCCCGTTCGGCGATGTCGCGCTCGGGGAATTGGCTGCCATGCGAGCCGACAGGGAAGGGCCCGTAGGTCACGCCTTTGACGAAGAACTTCTCGTCGCCGACGAAGAAGAACTTGCCCTGCACGCGGATTGGCTGGCGGCTGGTCGCGGCGCGCGTGCCTTCCTGTGGCGCGATGGTCGAATCAGGCGCCATCAGTGGGCGGCTCCCTTTGATTGGGCGTTGGGTTGCGTATTGGCGAAGCGTTTTTGATACCAAGCCCAGGCTGAGCCGATGATGTGCTCGAGCGCGCCGAGCGCCGGCACCCAGCCGAGCTTCTCTTTCGCTGCGCCGGCATCGGCGACCAGCACCGGCGGATCGCCGGGCCGGCGCGGGCTGTCCTTGCTCGGGATCGGCCGGCCGGTAACGCGGCGCGCGACCTCGATCGTCTCGCGCACCGAATGGCCATGACCGGTGCCGAGATTGAAGGCGCGGCTCTCGCCGCCGTCACCGAGATAACGCAGCGCGCGCACATGTGCGTCGGCCAAGTCCTGCACGTGGATGTAGTCGCGGATCGCGCTGCCATCCGTTGTGGGATAATCGGTGCCGAAGACGCCGATATGCGGGCGGCGTCCCGCCGCGGCGTCGAGGATCAGCGGGATGAGATGCGTTTCGGGGCTGTGGTCCTCGCCGATCTCGCCATCGGGATCGGCGCCCGCCGCATTGAAATAACGCAGCGCGACCGAGCGCAACCCATGCGCGACGCCATACCAATAAAGCGCGCGCTCGATCATCAGCTTGGTCTCGCCATAAGGATTGACCGGCCGCTGCGGCGTGTCTTCGCGAATGGGCATCTGCTCGGGCAGGCCATAGGTCGCGCAGGTCGAGGAGAAGACGATCTGCTTCACGTCGGTCGCCCGCATCGCCTCGAGCATGGCGAGCGTGTTGACGACATTGTTCTGGAAGTATTTCTCGGGCTTCTCGACCGACTCGCCGACATAGGCGAAAGCGGCGAAATGCATCACCGCGCCGATGTTATGGCGGCGAATCGTCTCCGCGACTTTGGCGCGGTCGCCGATATCGCCTTCGACGAAGGGGCCCCAGCGCACAGCCTCCTTATGGCCGTAAATCAGATTGTCGTAGGCAACCGGCTCATAGCCGGCCTTGGCCAGCGCCTTGCAAGCGTGGGCGCCGATATACCCGGCCCCGCCGGTGACCAGAATGCTTTTACCCATGACTTCCTTAAACGCGCAGCTATCCCCGTTCGCCCCATAACGGGCTGTGGACGCAATAACTTCCCGCTGAATCCTCTTAAAGCCAAGCACCGGCCCCGGCAAGGGGTCGCTGGACGGGGCTCAGCCCCGTTTGCGGCGCGATTTCGCGGGCTTGGCCTGGGGCACGCCGGCCGCCGCCAGCGCCTTCTTCTGCCGCGTTTCCAGCCCCTCCGGGTCGAAATCCTCGATCAGCTCGTGGAAGAGGCGGTGCCAATTGATCTCGGCCTTGAGATGGGTGAAGACCGAGCCGAGGCCAAGGGCGGCGCGATCCATGAAGACGAATTCGCGCGGCGGCTTCACCCCGCCGAGGCGCCGAAGCTGGCGATGCACATCCTCGGCGAGCTCGCGGCCATAGAAGCCATCCTCTTCCTGCTCCTGGATGCGGCGCTTCCGGTCTTCGAGCAGCGGCGCGTAGATGAAGCGCGCCCAGCGGTTGAGGACGTCGATGATCTCGTTGGTCAGATGGCCGAAGCCCCAGCTGCGATAGGCCGCGACAGCCAGGTCGCGATCGTCGGTATCGAGCGCGCGATAGAGATCGATCACGCCTTTGACGAATTTTCCCTGGAAGACGCGGATGCAGCCGAAATCGAGGAGGTTGATCCCGTCGTCCTTCCGCACCGTGTAATTGCCGAGGTGGGGATCGCCGTGGATCACGCCGTAGTAATAGAACGGCACATACCAGGCGCGGAACATGTTGCGCGCGATCTCGTTGCGCTCGGCGGTCGATCGTTTCACGGCTTCGAGCATCGCCGTGCCTTCGATCCAGGTCATGGTCAGCAGCCGTTCGGTCGAGAGCGCCGGCACCGGCTCGGGAACGGTCACGCCTTTCTCGTCGGCGAGCATCAGCCGATAGAGCCGCATATGCGCGGCCTCGCGCTCGTAATCCAATTCCTCGCGCAGCCGCTCGCCGATCTCGGCATGGATCTCGTCGGTCGTGACGGCGCGGTCGTAGCGTTCGTAGAGCGAGAGGAAGAATTTGAGCTGCTGCAGATCGGCTTCGACAGCCGAGCCCATATCGGGATATTGCAGCTTGCAGGCGAGCGGCGTGCCGTCCTTGGCGACGGCGCGATGCACCTGGCCGAGCGAAGCGGCGCGCGCCGCTTCATGCTCGAAGCTCTTGAAGCGCTGCTCCCAATTCTCGCCGAGCTCGCTTGCCATGCGGCGCTTGACAAAGGGCCAGCCCATCGCCGGCGCGTTCGATTGCAGCGAGGCGAGCTCGCGTGCGTATTCCTGCGGCAGGGCGTTGGGGATGGTGGCGAGGAGTTGCGCCACCTTCATCAGCGGGCCCTTGATGCCGCCGAGGGCGCGGGTCAGCTCGGCCGCGTGTTTGGGCCGGTCGATCTCGATGCCGAGATAGCGCTCGGCCGCGAGACGCGCGGCGAGCCCGCCCATCGCGGTCGAAACCCGCGCGTAGCGCCGAACCCTGCCGGGGAGACTATCGTCGTCGGCCATGCGGTCTCTTGTTTAGCCCAGCTTTTCGAGCTGGTCGATAAAGCCGGCGATCATCGACAGCCCCTTGCTCCAGAAAGCCGGGTCGGACGCGTCGAGCCCGAACGGCGCGAGCAGCTCTTTATGCCGCTTGGTGCCGCCGGCGCGCAGCATATCGAGATATTTCGCCGCGAAGCCGGCCTGCGCGCCCTGATAGACCGCGTAGAGCGAGTTCACCAGGCAGTCGCCGAAAGCATAGGCGTAGACATAGAACGGCGTGTGGATGAAATGCGGGATGTAGGTCCAGTACCAGCGATACTCGTCCTCGAA
>DATMZZ010000075.1:0-10827 GCA_035573175.1 Allostellaceae bacterium | reverse complement strand
CATGACCGGCGCCGGCCACGCCGAAGATTCGTTGCGTGTCGCAAAAGGCGCGAGCCGTGCCTACAGCTTCATGATGCTCGATGTCGGTCTGGCCGCCGGCATCTTCAAAAAGCACAATCTCACTATCGAGGCGAGCAGCATTGACGGCGCCGCGCGGCTACACCAGGCAATGGTAGCCGACAGTATCGATATCGCGCTCGGCGCGGGCACCGACATCGCCTTCATCGCCAAAGGCTCGCCCGAGAAGGGGGTCGGCGTGATGGCGAACGAAGCGCTTAATATGGCGCTGGTGGTGGGTGCGAACAGTCCCATCCATGACATGGCCGGACTCAAGGCCAAGAAGATCGGGGTCACGAGCGCCGGTTCGCTGACCGACTGGTTTGCCCGCCAGATCAATTTTCGCGAAGGCTGGAAAGGCGACGATGCCTCCAACATCGTTGCGCTCGGCAGCGCAGACGGTACCACTTCGGCTCTGATCGCCGGCAATATCGACGCGCTGGTAGGAAGCGTCGAAGGCGGCTACGCGCTGGAGCAACAAGGCCGCGCAAAGGTGCTGTTCGCGTTCGGCGATTTCGTCAAGCCGTTCATCACCCATGCGATCTACGCCACCAACAACCTCCAGGCGAAAAATCCCGCCGCGCTCAAGCGCTTCCTCGCAGCGTGGTACGAAACGATCGCCTATGCCGCCAGCCACAAGACCGAAACCGTGAACACGGTTCAGCCGATCCTCAAGATGCCGATGGAATGGGTCGCAAAGGTTTATGACCGCGAGAAGCCGATGTTTCCGACTGACGGCCATTACGATCAGCAAGCTCTCAAGGTCGTTGCCAAGTCGCTGATCGACACGAACCAGATGCCGGCCGACACGGATCCCAACCGCTTGATCACGGAGCAGTATCTGCCCTAAGAGGCGGACGCATGAGCGTCGCCTCCTTAGCGAGCATCTTCTCCGACCAGCCGCGCAGCCTGCGCGCGACCGTTTTGGGTCTCGCTTTGGTGATCGGGGCGGCCAATCTTCTCGCCTGGTTCTGGGCGCTGGCGGCGTTCCACGATTATCCGGTGCTGCTCGGCACGGCGTTCCTGGCTTACGGCTTCGGCCTGCGCCACGCGGTCGATGCCGACCACATCGCCGCGATCGACAACGCGACGCGGAAGCTGATGCAAGAGGGCAAACGCCCGGCAGCGCTTGGCTTCTATTTCGCGCTTGGGCATTCGACGGTCGTCGTCGTGGCGGCGATCGCCGTCGCTGCGACCGCCGGCTGGCTGCGCCAGGATTTTCCCCGGCTGCAGGAGGTCGGCGGCCTCGTCGGCACGGGAATCTCGGCGCTGTTCCTGCTTGCGGTCGCGATCGTCAATCTCTTCATCTTCGCGGCGGTGTGGAAAAGCTTTCGCCGCGTGCGCGCCGGCGAGAAGCTGGACGAAAGCGAACTCGATACGCTGCTCACAGGGCAGGGCTTCCTCGCACGGTTGTTCCGGCCGCTCTTCCGCCTGGTGACACGCAGCTGGCATATGTTCGCGGTGGGCCTGCTCTTCGGCCTCGGTTTCGATACCGCGACCGAGATCGGGCTGCTTGGCATCGCCGCGAGCGAGGCGGCGCATGGTCTCTCACTTTGGGCGACGCTGGTCTTTCCCGCGCTCTTTACTGCCGGCATGTGCCTGATCGATGCGACCGACAGCGTGCTGATGGTCGGCGCCTATGGTTGGGCGTTGGCCAAGCCAGCCCGCAAGCTTTACTACAATCTCACCATCACCTTCGCCTCGGTCGTGGTGGCGCTGCTGATCGGCAGCGTCGAGTTGGTTGGCATCGCGATCGAGAAACTCAGCCTGACCGGCCCGGTCTGGAGCGCGATCGGCGCGCTCAACGATAATTTCGGCAGCCTCGGCTATGTCATCCTCGCGATCTTCATCCTGAGCTGGCTCGGCTCGATGGTGATCTACCGCCTTAAAGGCTACGGCGCGCTCGATATCGAGGCGGAGGCGGCACAGTGACGGCGCGCCGGCATCGCTCGCACACACGTGCTCCGCGCGGCGCATGGCTCGCCTTTCTCGCGGTCGCGATGCAGGTGTTCGTCCCCTTCTTCCTGATGGTCGAGATCGCGCGTGCCGATGGTCCGGCCGGCGTGGCAGTCATCTGCTCGGCGCTCGGCCACGACACGCATCAGAATGGCAACGCGACCGATCATGGCCTTGCCGATCACTGCCCGATCTGCACGACCTTGGCCGCGGCGCAAGCTTTCGCGCCGCCCGCGGCACCACCATTGCCATTACCGCTATCGGTCGGCCACAGCGACCTCTCTGATGTCGACCTCGCGCAAGCCGCGCTACTCGTAACCTCGCCCTATCAATCGCGGGGACCGCCTTCCATCGCCTGATTTGCACGCCTTAGCCGAAGCACCGCCGCGCGCGGCGCTTCGCTCGTCAATTCATGGGATGGAGTTCTTCAGTGAAAAAGTATTCGGGGCGTTTTGCGCTCCTGTTGACGGTGTCGCTGGCGGCGACGCCCGATGTCGCACAGGCGCATGCCTTTCCTAAAACCGCCGAGCCGGCGATCGACGGCACTGTCTCGCCCGCGCCGCACGAAATTAAGATCTGGTTCAGTGGAAAGCTCGAGCCGGCTTTCAGCAAGCTTGAGGTGCAGGACGCGGCAGGGACGCCGGTCGATCGGGGCGATGCCGCGGTCGACGCGCATGACGCTACCTTGATGCATGTCTCGCTCAAGCCGCTGCCGGCGGGGACCTACAAGGTTCATTGGCATGCGGTGTCGGTCGACACGCATGCAACCGATGGCACTTTCACCTTTACGGTGAAATAGCAGCGAACAGTCGGATCAGGCCAAAATGATGGATCTGCTCATCGCCACACGTGCGCTGCATTTCACCGGCGCGCTGTCGCTTGTCGGCGTGCTGGGCTTTGCCACGTTCGTCGCCGGCGCCCCACAACTGCGGCTGGTGCGGCAACTACGCGTTGCCGCGCAGCTTAGCGCGGCGTTGCTGCTGCTGACCGCGCCACTATGGCTGATTCTCGTCGCGGAAAGCATGAGCGCGGACACGCTTTCCGTGACCATTTCCAGCGGCGTGCCGAAGACCGTGCTGCTCAGCACGCAGTTCGGCCATGCGCTGGGATTGCGCTTCGTCCTCACCTTGTTGCTGCTGCCGTTGATCGCGCGGCTAGGCAGGAGCCGCATGCTCGATGGGGTTGCGGCTTTGTTGGCGTCGATCAGTGTCGCGGCGATTTCCTGGCAAGGCCATGCCGGTGATGGGCTAGGTCGAGCCGCTATGATCCATCTTACCGCCGATGCAACGCATCTGATTGCGGCCGGGCTCTGGCTCGGCGCCTTGCTGCCGCTGATGCTGTTGCTTCGTGGCACCGCGGAGATGCCCCTGCAATACGAAGCGGCGAGGCGCTTCTCGACACTCGGCGTTATCTGCGTCGCGGCGCTGCTGCCGAGCGGCATCATCAATGCCTATTATCTCGTCGGCTCGGTGCCGGCACTGATCGGAACAGCCTACGGGCAGACCCTGCTGCTGAAGCTGGTTCTCGTGCTGACGATGTTGGCGTTTGCCGCTATCAATCGCTGGCAACTCGTGCCGCGGCTGGCCACGCGCGACGGCGAGGCAGCGCGACGGATTGCGCGGCATACGGCGATCGAAGCCGCGCTCGGTCTTGGCGTGATCGTCATCGTTGCCGCGCTCGGGACGATGGAACCTGCAATGCATGAACCGGTCGGCTGGCCCTTCGGCTCTGTGCCGCGGATTAATTCATCACCGACCATGCCGGCTGGTCATATTCACGAGGGGTAAGCAAAGGAGAGCAGCATGAAGACCATTCTTGCGATCGCGGCAGCGATTTTGTTCGCGATGCCGGCTTGGGCCGATTCGAGCGGCATCAAGGTCGATCAGGTCTGGGCGCGGGCGACGCCGGGTGCGGTCAAAACCGGGGCGATCTATCTCACCGTCACCAATACCGGCACGACGCCCGATACGCTCGAAGGCGTGGCCAGTACGCCGGTGGCCGAACATGCCGGTCTGCATGAGATGAAGATGGAAAACGGCGTGTCGGAGATGCGGCCGGTAAAGTCCCTCACCATCGAGCCAGGCAAGAGCGTGGTGCTGGAGCCGAACGGCTATCACCTCATGCTGACCGGGCTGAAGGGACCGCTGAAGGAAGGCCAGACGGTGCCTCTGACTCTGACTTTCGACCACGCCGGCAAGCAGCAGGTCACCGCGTCGGTTGCCAAAGTCGGGGCCATGCATGCCGGCGAGATGAGCGGTGGGGGCGCGTCACAGGGAACGAGTCACGATATGTCGTCGATGCCGGGCATGTCGCATTAACGAGTCGGAACGGAGTCGGTGATACGCGTGCTCGTCGGCAACGAGTCGCGTACGTCGAATCGTCATGATGGAAATGACATGCGATATCGCCGCGGTTGCTTGATGACAGAACCCGCGCGGCCGCCGCAATAGTCCGACTTCGTTCGCCCCTCGCGCAGTTATCGAGATACAAAATGATATAAAATCAGTATATTATTCTTAATATCTAATATTTTAGATTATTATTAATTCGGCGCGTGAAACGCTGCAGCTGAAACGCATCGCGGCGATGGCTTCACGCCAGCGAAATTGAAGCTGCACAAATCCGTCATGCGTCGCTGCTACGCCGTTCCTGTCGTCCCATGGATTGTTTCGAGGGCACGGAATGACAGCGTTTCCAGCAAAACATCAGAAGATTCAGGCCGCGATGAAAAACGGTCTGATGAATTTTATCGGCGCGACGAAAGCCACCAAGTCGCGCCGTAAGCCGCATCTCTGGCTAGTGCCGCCGGCGCCCAAGCCACAGCCGGCGCCTCGAGTCGCGCCGATCCCGCAGGTCGATCCGGTTGCACTCACCGTCTTGGCGGTCAATCGCCTGGGACTGGCAACCTTGCGTAGTTCGACGAGCGGCAAGGTCGCGACGGTCTCGGTGCCGGATGTGCATACCGCCGAAATCTTCCGCGCCGCGTTGCGCGAGATGCAGAAGAACCGCCGCACCGACCGTCTGATCGATGTGGTCGTTGCCGTCGATGACGGTCCCGCGAAGGGGCCCGACACTCGAGCGGGCAATCGAGGCCGCGATGCTGTCGAAGCTTGAAACCAAGGGCGCCGAAAGCGCCCTTTTCTTTCGCCACTGGTTGCGGCATCCGCTCGAGATCGGTGCCTTCCTGCCGTCGAGCGCGGCGGTCGGACGCGCCATGGCGAAAGCGGTCGCTTTCGATCGGCCCGGCACGATCCTGGAACTCGGCGGCGGCACTGGCGCGGTGACGGCGAGCCTGCTTGAAGCAGGCTGCGCGCCGGGGCGGCTCGTCGTGGTCGAGCGCGAAGCGGCGCTCGCGGCGATGCTGCGGCGGCGCTTCGGTCAGTTGCAGATCGTCGAAGGAGATGCCTGCTCGATCGACCGCATCCTCGTCGAGCGCGGTATCACCAAGCTCGCGGCGATCGTCTCCTCGCTGCCGATCAAATGGTTCGCGATCGCGAGCCAGCGCGCCGCCATCATGCCCTGTCTCGACCGCGCCGGCGAGGAGGGCAGCTTCATCCAGCTCACCAACGCGCTGGTCTCGCCGGTGGCCATGAGCGCGCTCGATCTCGACGGCAGCGAGATCGCGCGGGTCTGGTCGCAATTCCCGCCCGTGCAAATCTGGCGCTATCGGCGCCGGCGAGGGGGCGCATGATGACCCATCTGCAATCGATCAATCGTTTCCGCTCGATCTGGATTTCCGACGTCCATTTGGGGACCCGCGGATGCAAAGCCGAATTCCTGCTCGATTTCCTGCGCCATACCGACTCCGAATACCTTTACCTCGTGGGGGACATCGTCGACGGCTGGAGGCTCAAGAAGTCCTGGTACTGGGCCCAGAGCCACAACGACGTTGTCCAAAAGATCCTCCGCAAGGCACGGAAGGGGACGAAGGTCATCTATGTCCCCGGCAATCACGACGAGATGCTGCGCGACTACATAGGCCTCCAATTCGGTGGCGTGATGGTCGAATCCGAAGTCATCCATATGACCGCGGATGGCCGCCGCATGCTCGTCATCCATGGCGACGCCTTCGATGGCGTCGTTCGCTATGCCCGCTGGTTGGCTCTCTTGGGCGATTGGGCCTACGACCTGATGCTCAAGATCAACAATTACTTCAACCACGCGCGGCGCCACCTGGGCTATCCCTACTGGTCGCTCTCGGCCTATCTCAAATCGCGCGTCAAAAACGCGGTGCAATTCGTCGGCGATTACGCCAACGCGATCACCGCCGAAGCCCGGGCGCGCAAGGTCGATGGCATCATCTGCGGCCATATCCATCAGGCCGAGATGCGCGACATGAACGGCGTTCTCTACTGCAACGACGGCGATTGGGTCGAAAGCTGCACCGCGTTGGTCGAGCATTTCGACGGTTCGCTCGAGATCCTGTATTGGATGACGCTGCGCGCTTGCGATCCATTCAATCCGCCGAATGAACGCGAGCTCGAACTGCTGGAAGAAGACGCATGAAGATCCTGTTGGCCAGCGACGCCTGGCCGCCGCAGGTCAATGGCGTCGTCCGGACCATGCTGACGGTGATGCGCGAACTCGAAGCGCTCGGTCATACGGTCGTGACTCTGACCCCCGATCAGTGCTTCACCGTGCCATGTCCGTTCTACAAAGAGATCAGGCTGGCGATTAACCCGGGCCGCTCGGTCGCGCGGGTGATCGAGGAGACCAAGCCCGACGCGATCCATATCGTCACCGAAGGGCCGATCGGGATCGCGGCGCGGCGTTGGTGCCTGAAGCATGGGCTGCGCTTCACCACCGCCTATCACACGCGCTTCCCCGAATATCTTGCGGTGCGCTACATCGCGCCGAAGCGTTTCACCTACGCGCTGCTGCGCCGCTTCCACGCGCCGGCGGTGCGTGTGATGGTGGCGACGGAGTCCGTGCGGCGCGAACTTGCCGGTCACGGCTTTCATAATCTCGCGCCCTGGGGCCGCGGGGTCGATCCATCGCTTTTCGATCCGGAGTTGCGTGACCAGCGGCCGGAGTTCCAGCGGCCGATTTTTCTCTATGTCGGCCGCGTCGCGCATGAGAAGAACCTTCCCGCTTTCTTGAGCCTCGATCTGCCGGGCTCGAAAGTCATTGTCGGCGAGGGGCCGGCGCTGGCCACGCTGCAAGCGCGCTATCCCGATGCGCATTTTCTCGGCAAGCGCGAGGGCGGCGCATTGGCGCGAGCCTATGCTTCGGCCGATGTCTTCGTCTTTCCGAGCCGTACCGACACATTTGGCTTGGTGATGCTCGAGGCGCTCGCCTCAGGCGTACCGGTTGCAGCCTATCCGGTGCCGGGTCCGCTCGATGTGCTGGCCGGCAGCGATGCCGGCGCGCTCGATGAGGATTTGAAACGTGCGGCGCTGAAAGCGCTCGAATTGTCGCGGTCGCGCTGCCGCGAGCATGCACTGCGCTTCACCTGGTCGGCCTGCGCGCGGCAGTTCCTCGATCAGCTTTGTCCCGCGCGTTAGCGGGCGGCTCGACCAGCAGCACCGGCTCTTCCGCTCGCAGCGGCAGCGTGAATTTGCTGTGCATCGCGATCGGCGCGAATGCCGTACCTTCGGCGCGGCGCGCGACCAGCCAGTGCAACGCCGTCGGAATGCGCAGCTCCGCCGCAATCTCCGCCAGAGATAGACCGAGCGACTGCGCGATCTCCGCATTGCTGTGCCGGCCGTCGATGGCGGCGAGGAAGCGTTGTGTCTGCGGTGAGGGCGCATAGGTGATGCTGCGGCCGTTGCGCAGCACGATCGGCCGCGATGCGCCGGGCGTGATGGCTTGCGCCAAGGCGTGGCTGCCGAATTCGCTCATCGCCGAGAGAACCGCTTCCGGCGCAGTCGGATCGAGCGCAGCATCCGGCGCACGCGTGGCATAGAAGGTGTGAAGCGCGAGGCTGCCGTCGAGCGCCTCGGCCAGGTCTTCGCGCTGTGCTTGCGGCAGGCTCGCGAGCCGCGCGCGCTCGGCGGGATCGCCGACGTAAAGATCGAGATCGTATTGCAGCGAACACGTTGCGGGGGCCGCCTTATACGTGCCGAAAGCCTGGAGATGCAGCCCGGCCGAAGAAAGGAATTCGCGTACACCGGAGGCGGTGTAGGCGCGATCTTGTTCATGCAGCAGCGTGTCCCAGAGGTTTGTGTCGTCCTTGAGATAGCCGGCCTGGATATTCTCCCAGCCTTCGCGCTGGCGGAAGGGATTGGTCGCCGGCAGATGAGCGAGCACGCTGCGCGCGAGGGCGAGCTTCTGCTCGCGATCGTCGATGCCGGCGGTCATGCTGCGCAGCACCTCCTGCATCGCATAGATATGCGCGCGGCCGGGCAGGCCGTAGACCATCAGCCCCATACCGCCATCCGGCGCGAGCACGGATTCGAGCGCGCGCAGCCCGGCTTCCGGATCGGGCAGATGATGCAACACGCCGAGACAGGTGATGTAATCGAACGCACCAAGCCCAAGCTGCGGCGCCTCGAGCAGCGAGGCATTGACGAAGTGGACCTTTGCGAGCCCGCGCACGGCGGCGCGTGCCGAAGCGATCTCGATGCTCGCCGAAGAAAGATCGAGCGCGACGATCTCCGACGGCGTGTCGCGCAACTGCTCGCCGAGCCACATAACGCTGTCGCCGGTACCGCAGCCGGCAACGAGCACGCGCAGGCCTTTGCTGAAATCGCGCGTGCCGCCGAAGCAATATTGATTGACCTTGGCGAGAATGTCGGGCGGCGTGATATAGCGCACGTAGCGCTCGCCTTCGGGATCGCGCGCGGGGAAAGGCAGGCTCTCATATTGCCCGCGCACGCCGCTATGCGATGCCTGCTTCAGTCGCTCGCGCAGCAACGCGCCGCTGCGCTCGGCGGCGCGGGCATGGAGTGCGCCGCCGAGGTTCTTGCGCGCTTCCGCATAATCCGGCCGCAGCGAAAGAGCGTCCTCATAGCGCGCGATCGCGTCATCGAAGCGGTTGCTGTTTTGCAGCGTTGCGCCGAGATTGTTGAGGATTTCGGCATCGTCGGGCTGTGATGCCAAGGCGCGCTCGAAACAGGCGATGGCCTTGTCGTATTCGCCCTTTTTGTCGAGCACGAGGCCAAGCCCGTTCTGCGCTTCGGCATAATCCGGTCGCAGGGCGATCGCACGCTTGAGCCGCGTTACCGCGGCTTCGAGATCGCCCGTTTCATGGAGAACATTGCCGAGATTACCGAGAGCTTCGGCAAAATCCGGGCGCAAGGCGAGGGCGCGCTCATAAGAAGCGCGCGCTTCGGCGAGCTTGCCGAGATCGTGC
Source organism: Allostellaceae bacterium (assembly GCA_035573175.1). GTDB lineage: Bacteria > Pseudomonadota > Alphaproteobacteria > ATCC43930 > CGMCC-115725 > CAIKMD01. The sequence goes on along the minus strand of DATMZZ010000075.1, from coordinate 1,520 downwards.
AGCGCATTGCCGAGGTTGCTCAGTGCCTCGGCGTAATCCGGCCGCAGCGCAATGGCGCGCTCGTAGCGCGTCACGGCCTCGTCCAGCTTGCCTTGCTCGCGTAGCGCATTGCCGAGATTCATCTGGCCATCGGCATAGTCGGGGTTATGCGCGAGGGCGCGTTTGTGAAGGCCGATCGCGTCTTCCGCTCGGCCTTGCATCAATCGCAGATTGCCGAGATTGCTTAGTGCCTCGACGTAATCGGCTTTGAGCGCCAGCGCGCGCTCGTAATGAACCGATGCCTCGCCGATCTGTCCGAGCGCGACGAGAGCGAGACCTCGGTTATTATGAAAGAACGGCACCGCGTCATTGATGGCGATCGCCTGGCCGATGAAATCGATCGCGCTTTGCGGCTCGCCGCGCTGATAGGCAAGCACGCCGAGCAGATGGAGACTGTCGGCGTGACGCGGATCGCGTGCCAGGATCTGGCGGTAGAGTCGCTCGGCCTCGGCGAATTGCCCGCTTTGATGCAGGCGCAGTGCTTCGTTGAAGCTGTCCTGCGAGCCGCCGCCGACCTTCTTGGCAAGACGCCGATCATTCCGGCTCATCGCTGCCGGCCTTTCGAGCAGGGATCAAAACGCGCCACAGGCCTCGCTCGTAATCACGCCGACCGAGCGCTGCTTGAATTGCGTGCGATAGGCGCTGATGACGCTGCCAATGCGCGTCTTCAAATCGGAGTCCGGATCGGCGGCGAGGAGGAGGATCTTGCTCGGCTCGCGGACTAGCTTGCCGCTCGCCTGATCGTACCATTGCCCGTCGCCGTCCATTACGGTGAAGCCGTCAGGAAATTGCGGCGTGATCGAACGCGCGACGAAATCATTCCATTCCGCATCGGTCAGCGGCCCGCGGCCCGGAATGTCGCGACCGAAGAAGAGTTGGGCAGTGGTGTAACGGCTTTGTCCTGGCAGGGGACAAAGCGGCGCGGTGGCTTGCTTCGGCGCGAACGTATCGCATGCCGCCAAACCGAGGCAGAGAAGGACAATGATGATACGCACGGAGCTCTTCGCGGATTACATAACCTTGGCCGGCGCCGGCTTCTTCTTCGCGAAAGCCGGCATCACTTCCTTGGCGAAGATCTGCAGCGTCGCGATAGATCCTGTCGGATCGACCAGCAGCACATTCTCGACGCCGCCGGCTTCCAGCTTCTTCAGCCGCGCGATGATCTCATCCGGCGTGCCGAGCAGCGGCGCGTCGTCGAATTCGATCGGCGGGCCGCTGTAATCCTTTATTTGCGTATAACGCTCGGCGCCGCGGCCGCGGGCGAGCGTGCCGATGTTCTTCAGCATGTTGATGCGCATGGCCAGTGCTTTCTCGCGATCGGCGGCGTTGCGCACGAGCTGCAAGCCGCGTGTCGTGCCGACCATCGCCGGATCATAGGCACGGCCGGCCTTCAAGCACTCATCCTTGAACATGGCGACGCGCTCGATGGTGAGATCGCAAGGCGCGATCTGGTCGAGCAGCAGATTGTAGCCCTCGCGCGC
>DATMZZ010000074.1:0-6985 GCA_035573175.1 Allostellaceae bacterium | reverse complement strand
CTGCGGCATCCGCATCATCGCCGTGGTCGATCCGAAGCAGGAATTCCGTATCGAGCGCGGTTGAGTTCACGTTCGTCATTGCGAGCCCCTCGACGGGCTTAGGGGCGAAGCAATCCAGTGGTCGAAACAGACTGGACTGCTTCGTCGCTGACGACCCGTTCAATCGCTCTCGCGATTGAACCCTTCGGGGCCAACCCCGAAGAGGGGTTGGCCGGGTCGTCCCTCGCAATGACGTGTTCTTTCGACTGGGGAGCATGAATCTATGCAAGTCACGAAATACAAAGACGCGAAGCGTTACGAGGCGGCGAATCATTTCGACGTCAGCGCGCTGCGTCTCCAGGGCCAGGAAGCATCGAAGACCAGCACCTTCTGGGTCGGTCTCTCGCATTACCTGCCGGGCGGCAGGGCCGAGAAGAGCGCGTCGGATTACGAGCGCGTCTATATGGTGCTCGACGGCGAGATCACGGTGACGACCGAGCAAGGGACTATCACCCTCGGCGCGTATGACTCGGTGCATATCGCGCCGAAGGAAGTGCGCACCGTCGTCAATAACGGCAATCACGTTTGCACGATGCTGGTCGTCGTTTCGAACAACAAGGTGGCCCCATGATCTCCGATACGCTCCGCAATCCGCTCTCGATGTTCGAAGTGCGCGGCAAGACCGCGCTCATCACCGGCGCTTCGGGCGCCTTCGGCCGTGGCTGCGCGCTGATGCTCGCTTCGCTTGGCTGCAACCTTGTTCTTGCCTCGGGCTCGAAAGGCGAGCTCGATGTGGTCGCCGATGAGGTGAAGAGCCTCGGCGCCAAGGTCGCTGTGGTCTACCGCCGCCCCGACACGCTCGAAGATGCGGAGGCGATGTTGAAGGCGGGGCTCGATGCTTTCGGCAAGGTCGATCAGCTCATCGTTGCTTCCGGCTATAACAAGGCCGGCTTCATCCATGAGATGAAATACGAGGATTGGCAGGCCGTGATGGATGCCAATGTGCGCGGCGAATGGTTCATGGCCAAGGCCGTCGGCTCCTATTGGATCGACAAGAAGGTCAAGGGCAAGATGCTGATGATGTCGTCGGTGCGCGGCCGCCACGGCAACATCTCCGGCTACACCGGCTATTGCGCCTCGAAGGGCGCGACCGACGCGCTCACCCGCGTGCTCGCGACCGAATGGGCCAAGCACGGCATCACCGTCAATTCGATCGCGCCGACCGTCTTCCGCTCGAAGCTGACGGCATGGATGTATGGCGAGGATGAACTCGGCCAGGCGACACGCGCGCGTTCGCTGTCGCGCATTCCGCTTGGCCGCTTGGCCGAGGTCGAGGATCTGATGGGCATGGCGCTCTATCTCCTGGCGCCGGCTTCCGACTTCACCACCGGCCAGGTCATCTATGTCGATGGCGGCTTCACCGCCGGCTAATTGGCACTTTTCGTCATTGCGAGCGAAGCGAAGCAATCCAGGGCAACACCGTGGTGCATCCCTGGATTGCTTCGTCGCTGTCGCTCCTCGCAATGACGTGTGAGGGGCATCATGACAGATAAAATCGCCGTCATCGGCGCCGGGCTGATGGGCCACGGCATTGCGCAGATTTTCGCCGCGGCGGGTCATACCGTCGCTTTGCACGATCCCGACGCGAATATCCTCGCTTCCGCGCCCGAGCGCGTCGCCGCGATCTTCGACCTCCTGGCGCAGGACAAAGTCGGACTGAAGAACATCAGCTACGAGGCGGATTTTGCCAAGGCCGTGGCCGATGCCGATTTCGTCTTCGAGGCAGGGCCTGAGAAGCTCGAGATCAAGCGCGCGATCTTCAAGAATCTCGGCGAGAAGGCCAAGCCCAGCGCGATCCTTTGCACCAACACCTCGGCCATTCCTATTGCACAAGTCGGCCAAGACGTGGCCGACAAGGCGCGGGTGGTCGGTACGCATTACTGGAACCCGCCGCATCTCGTGCCGCTGGTCGAGGTCGTGCAGGCCGAGGGCACGTCGCTCGCCACAGTCGAGAAGACGATCGCGCTGCTGAAAGCCGTCGGCAAAGCGCCGGTGCATGTCCGCCGCGACATCCCCGGCTTCATCGGCAACCGGCTGCAGCATGCGCTGACGCGCGAGGCGATCGCCCTTGTCGCCGCCGGCGTCTGCGATGCCGAGACGCTCGACACGGTGGTGAAGGAAGGCTTCGGCGCGCGCATGGCCGTCTGCGGGCCGTTAGAGCAGTCCGACCTCGTCGGCCTCAATCTAACGTTGGATATCCACAAGACGCTGATCGCCGATCTCGATCGCACGCCCGGCCCGCACCCCTATCTCGTCGAGAAAGTCGAGAAGGGCGAGCTCGGCATGAAGAACGGCCGCGGCTTCCGCGATTGGACGCCGGAGCAGGCGGCTGCTTTGCGCAAGCGGTTGTCGGATTTCCTCGCCGAATCGGCGAAAGCGATCGCCGCGAAAAAGCGCTGAGCACGCATCGCGTCAATATTCGACGTTGAACACCTGTCCGGTGATATGGATCGACGAGTCCCGGTCGGGCGTCGATAGCCGCAATTCGATCGGCTTGCCGGGGGCGATGTCGCTGTGGCGGATTTCGCCGACCCCCCAGGCGAGGCCGCTCCAGATGATCTTGTCGTAATTCTTCGCGATCGGCAGGGCGCGCCCGTCCTGGAACGCTTCGATCACGAAAAAATCGCCCATGTTCTCCTTGCTGAAAGCGCGGTTCAGCTTGTTATGCGCATTGTGCCGGCGCACCACGATGCGCAGATCGCCATGTGCCGGCGGATGGATCGTTGCTTCGATCGCGGTGGACGGCTCGCCCTCATCCTTCTCCGCTGCCGGCGTAAAATGTGCTTGCACGGTTCGGATGCTGCGTGGGATCAGCGTATCCTCGGCGATGCCGAGATCGTTGGCCGGATCGGCATAGCGGCCGAAGCCGACGAGCGCGAATTGGCCGGGGCCAAGCGTGATCGATTCATTCGCGAGTGTCGGCGCAAAGCCGGCATCGCGAAAAAGAATTCGACCGTGTTGCGGGCGCGGCTGTTGTGGCGACAGTTGCGGCATGCGTACCATCCGCACGCGCTGCGACGGATTCACCACGGCATAGAGGGCGCCGTCGGCGTCGACGGAGCCGAACCCGTAGGGATAGGCGTCTCCCGGGATAGCGCCGAAGGACTTGGTAAGCCCGTGTTCCTGGAGCGGCGCGTAGAGCGCCTGCACCTTCGCGAGCCAACGCGCTTTGTCCTCGTCGATTAGCTCGAGACTGCCATGGATCGTGTTGATCCATCCGCCATGCGCCAGCATCAGCAGCACGCTCGGCTGCCAGCCGGCGATGCCGCGGCGGTAATTGGTGCCGGTCTCGCCGATCATGAAGCTGGTTGAATCGATGCGCTCCGGTGGAATGCCGGCCTGCTCGAAGCTTCGCACCATATTGTCGGCGTAGATATCGACCGAGCGCCAGAAATCCATTTCCGGCACGTTGGAGGGACGCGGATCGCCCGAATAGAAGGTGTCGACAGTATCGAGCCAGCGTCCGTTGAACCAGGCGACCGGTGCGGTTTCCGAGCCGACATCGCCGACGATGCCGTTGAAGCCGATCAGCACCACATCGGGATTGCGTTTGCGGAAAGCGAGAAGCGCCGCGTGAAAGGCGCGCAGATTGGCGATGCGCGCGACTTGCGGCGTCTCTTTGCCTTTATCGCTGCGCGCGATGGCATCGAAATCGGCCATGTCGAATTTGAAGAGGCGGATGCCGCGATCGTACCAATATTGCAGCACGTCCATGAAATCGGCGAGGAAGCCGCCGGTTGTCAGGGACATCGAATTGCCGGCCTCGTCGAGCGAATCGCGCCATTGCGGCACGGCGCTCATATGGGTCAGCGTGTTGGTGCTAAACCAGAGGCCCGGCTTGATGCCGTTCGCCTGCAAGGCGGCAAGCCAGCGATCGGGACCCTGCGGCCAATCGCCGGCGCGCCAGCGGCGATAGCCGCTATCTGGATCGTACCAGAACGCGTCCATGACGTAGTAATCGATGCTTACGCCAGCCTTGCGCAGCCGCAGAATCTCATCCAACTGGTGCATCGCCAGCGTTTCGGTCAGCGGCACGCTATCCGACAGCTCGTCATAGGCCGACCAGTTGTTGTAGACCCAGATCGGCGCCTTCAAGAACGGTTCCGGTGTCGGCGCCGGCCGCGCGTCGGCGTGTGTCGCCGCACAGAGTAGCCACAGCGCCAAGCCCAAACGGCCGATCAGTCGCGCGATTCCGATTGCTCGCATCGCTTCGCTACTTGCAATGGGTAAAGGCTATCATAGCTAACGACCGCCGATCTCGCGCATTAAAACATTTGAGCCAGATCGATTACCGCCGCTTGACGGTGTCGCGCGACTCCCGCGACCATCGGCAAGGCAGGAAAGGGATCGTTCGCATGGCCGGAAGAATTTGGGTCGCGACGTGGCTGTTCCTCGCGAATCTGTTCTTTGCGAGTTGGGCGCTTTTCGCCTCGGCACAAGCCCCGACTCCGCAACAGCAGCCGCAACTGCCCGACGGGCCGGGCAAGGACATCGTGCAGCAGAGCTGCGCCGGCTGTCATTCGCTCGGCCGCTTCACCAATTCGGGCTACTCGCCGGAAGAGTGGAAAACGGTGATCGCGATGATGCGCAATGTCGGCGCGCCGCTGAGCCCGGATCAGGTACCGGTGGTCACCGCATATCTCGCCAAGAATTTCCCGGCGAAGCCGGCGCCGCAACCCGATGTGATCGCCGGACCGGTCAAGGTGAGCTTCAAGGAATGGACGGTGCCGACGCCGGGATCGCGGCCGCATGACCCGCTGGCGATGCCTGACGGCACGATGTGGTACACGGGCCAGATGGCGAATGTCCTGGGTCGCCTCGATCCCACGACCGGCAAGATCAAGGAATATCAGCTCCCGCCGCAAAGCGGGCCGCACGGTCTCACCAACGATGCCGCCGGCAATATCTGGTTCACCGCGAATTTCGACGGCTATATCGGCAAGCTCGATCCCAAGACCGGGCTGGTGACGCAATACAAAATGCCCGATCCCGCGGCGCGCGATCCCCATACACTGCTCTTCGATCAGAACGGCATTCTGTGGTTCACGGTACAAAGCGGCAATTTGGTCGGCCGGCTCGATCCCAAGACAGGCGAGATCAAGCTGGCACAGCCGGTCACGCCCAAGGCGCAACCTTACGGCATGGTGATTAATTCGAAAGGGGTGCCGTTCTTCGATGAATTCGGGGCCAACAAGATCGGCAGCATCGATCCGACCACGATGAAGATCACCGAATATGTTCTGCCGCATGAGGATGCGCGACCGCGGCGCATCGCCATTACCGCGGACGATATCATCTGGTATGGCGACTATCGGCGTGGCTATCTCGGCCGGCTCGATCCGAAGACCGGCGAGGTGCAGGAATGGGCCTCGCCCGGCGGCCCGAAATCCCAGCCCTACGGCATCGCCGCGCTGCATGACGTGATCTGGTACAGCGAATCCGGCGTGAAGCCGAATACGCTCGTGCGTTTCGACCCGAAAACGCAGAAATTCGAGACCTGGATCATCCCCTCGGGCGGCGGCGTGGTGCGCAACATGATGCCGACCAAGGACGGGCACGGCCTGGCTTTGGCGGAAAGCGGCGTCAACGGGCTGGCCCTCGTCTCTATTCATTAGGGGGGCGACCCCTAGCGGAACGGCCGATCCCGCGTGGGGGTTCTTGAAGCGAGGCCGAAGCCTCACAGGGAGAGTACCTATGCCGACGATCGACGAAAGCCTGGAGCCGCTGGAACTCAATATCTCGGATGAGAAACTCGTCTTCCTCATCCTGAAAGCGCGCGAATTCGACGCCAAAGTCGAGTCGACGGACCCGGATCCCGGCTCCAACCCGACCGACGACGACGATGTCGATGTGCTCGAGGATATTCCCGGCGATCGGAGCGAGGCCGAGCTACGCGATGCGCTGCGCGCGCTGAACGAGGACGAGGTGATCGATGTGATCGCGCTGATGTGGATCGGCCGCGGCGACTTCGCGCGCGAGGAATGGGCGGAGGCGCGGCGACTCGCGACCGAACGCCATCGGCGCGATTCGACCGGCTATCTCATGGGGAATCCGACCTTCGCCGACGAGCTTGAAGACGGCGCCGAGGCGGTCGGCCATTCGCTCACCAATATCGAAGCGGACCATCTCTGAGCCGGGCGCGCGAGTCGTTTTTGTGTCAGCGCCGCGACGGTCTGGTCACGGCGGCCGCGCAATGTTAGGGTCGGTTTGATCTCAAAACGCTGCAAGGCCTTCGCGATCTGATGGCGGAAGAAAAGTTCGCGCGAACCCCGCTTTACGCGTTACATCAAAGGCTCGGCGCGAAGCTCGTGCCTTTCGCCGGTTACGAAATGCCCGTGCAATACCAGGCGGGCATCATCGCCGAGCATCTTCACACCCGCACCAAGGCTTCGCTCTTCGACGTGTCGCATATGGGCCAGGTCGTGCTCGCCGGGCCCGATATCGCCGCCCAAGTCGAGCGGCTTGTGCCCGCCGATATCATCGGCCTGCGATCAGGCCGGGTGCGCTACACCGTTTTCACCAATGATCGCGGCGGCATCATCGACGATCTGATGGTGGCGAAAGATGGCGAGGTGCTGCGTCTCGTCGTCAATGCTTCGCGCAAATCCGATGATCTCGCGCATATGCGCCGCGCGCTCGGCGACGGCGCCGTCACTTATCTCGAGGATCGTGCGCTCATCGCGCTGCAAGGCCCGGCGGCGCCCGCGGTCCTGGCGCGGCTCGCGCACGGTGTCGAGGCGATGGCGTTCATGTCGATGGCGCCCGTCGAGATCGACGGCATCGCCTGCCATGTCACGCGCTCAGGCTATACCGGCGAGGACGGCTACGAGATTTCGGCGCCGGGTGGAGAGGCCGAGAAGCTCGCGCAGCGCTTGCTCGCGGAGCCCGAGGTCGCGCCGGCGGGACTTGGCGCGCGCGATACGCTGCGGCTCGAAGCCGGGCTCTG